>PLWR01000342.1 GCA_003165615.1 Acidobacteriota bacterium
GATTTTCCCTAACCCGCCAGAGCGGCAGTCACCAGATTTACAAGAATGCCGCAGGCATGAGGGCCACGATTCCATTTCACGCCGCGAAGATCCTCCACCCAAAAGTTCTGAAAAGCATCATGCGCGATGCTGAACTGAGCCCCGACGAGCTGGAAAAGTTGCTGTGAATCGCTATTGATCAACAACGCTGACTGGCCGGCTGGCGCAGAGCCGCTTTTCAAGCGCAGACCTGTTCTTGAAGGTCTGCGGCTTTTCTCACCGAACGTACCCAAGGGCCGCGGACCTACAGAACAGGGCTGCTACGCTTGCATTCCCTATGATGACAAACCCACGGTCAATTTCCAAGACGAATTGGCCGTGACTACCACCTCCTAAGCCCCAAAGGGGCGACCTATCACAGCCCAGGCCATCGGCCTGGGTTTCGCGGACGGAGCTTTACGCCAAGCCCTGAAGGGGCGCGCTAACGCCCCTCGCAATGCTCATGAGATTCCCGGTTGGTCCCCAGCGGCAGGGCGAAACGGTGGTTTTCTGGATCGCCCCTTCAGGGCTCGGCCGCGTAACAATCTGTAGACCCAGGCCGATGGCCCATAAGCGTTAACCTAAGGATTCCGCTGCCTGCGACGAGAGTTTGCGTGCGCCCCTCAGAGGCCGTAAGATCGTAGCCCACGGCGCAAGCCGTGGGTCGAACGCAAACGGATAGCCGCCAGCCCCAGAGGGGCGAAAGAAATCCCCCCTGCGGCCGGGAGATGACCGCGAAAATCCTGGACCTTCGCTCCGCACGCCGCGTTTACTTCTTTCGCCCCTCCGGGGCTCGCTGCGGAGGCCTTCCTTGACCCACGGCTTGCGCCGTGGGCTACGATCTTACGCCGCTACGCGGCTGAGACGATTGCGACGGTCTTAGGTTAGCGCTTATGGGCCATCGGCCTGGGTTTCGCGGACGGAGCTTTATGCCAAGCCCTGAAGGGGCGCGCTAACGCCCCTCGCAATGCTCATGAGATTCCCGGTTGGTCCCCAGCGGCAGGGCGAAACGGTGGTTTTCTGGGTCGCCCCTTCAGGGCTCGGCCGGGTAACAATCTGTAGACCCAGGCCGATGGCCTGGGCTGAGTTATCACGCCCCTTTGGGGCTTGCAAGCCTCTCCACCCAGTGAGAGCCACCAAGGCTGGTGAGAAGTCCGGGCTAGAGCCGCTGCCTTGCGACCCGGAGTAGGAACTGTTCAAAGAGGGGACGCATACATTAAGATCAATGCATGCCACCCTGTTGTGGTTGGGTTTCCCCGCAATTTTCGGTCACATGGCCGTGCCGTCGCCGTCTCGACGTGGGCCTGCGTCGTCAGGGCGGAGGGTCGGCGTACAGCATGACAGGTGAGGACCCAAGTCTAGTCACGACATATTGTCAGTTTCATGCTTGGAGCAACGCTGGTTGGGACAATTTGTCGGAAGCGCGGCCTTCACGGGCATGCGGTTCCCGTGCGCGCAAAGTTGCTTATTTGCGGGGATTCTTGGTTTATCCACAATGCCCTTGGGGGCAGGTCATCCCCACCCCCAATTTTTGGAAATTTTGAAAATCAATTCCCGAATTTTTTGCGCGGTCACTCTTTCACAAAAGTTACCGCGCCTTCGGAAGCGGAGGAAACCAGCGCCGCGTATTTGGAAAACACTCCGCGCTTGTAACGCGGCTCGGGAGCCTTCCACTTCGCCATGCGCGCCTTGATTTCAGCGTCGGAGACTTCCATGTCGATCCGGCGCTTGTCGATGTCGAACACAATGGTGTCGCCATCGGCCACTGCGGCGATAGGCCCGCCGCGCGCCGCTTCCGGCGCCACATGCCCCGCCATCAGGCCGTGTGTTGCGCCGCTGAAGCGGCCGTCGGTGAGCAGAGCCACTGAGTCGCCCAGGCCTTCGCCCACCAGCGCCCCGGTGACACCCAGCATTTCGCGCATGCCCGGCCCACCGCGCGGACCTTCATAGCGAATCACCACCACATCCCCAGCCTTGATGTTCTTGCTCATCACCGCGCGCATGGCATCTTCTTCACAGTCAAACACACGCGCGGGCCCGCGATGGTGGGTGCGTTCGTAGCCCGCCACTTTGATGACGCAACCTTCCGGCGCGAGGTTCCCCTTCAGAATTACCAACCCGCCCGTTTTCTTGATGGGGTTGGAGACCGGCCGCACTACAACCTGGCCGGGGGTTTCAGTGACGCGCGCGGCTTCCTGGGCAATCGTTCTGCCGCTCACTGTTATCTGCGAGCCATCGAGCAAACCGGGCGCCTCCAACATTTTCTTGGCAATCAGGGGAATTCCCCCGGCACGATGCACATCCACGGCCACGAAACGCCCGGCGGGTTTTAAATCCGCGAGGATGGGCGTACGCGAGCTGATCACATCAAAGTCTTCAATCTTCAAGGGCACATCGGCTTCACGCGCCATGGCGAGCAAGTGCAACACCGCATTCGTGGAGCCGCCCGTTGCCGCCACGCTGGCGATGGCGTTCTCAAAGGCCTGGCGTGTGAGAATGTCGAGCGGTTTCACTCCGCGCTTCAGCAGATCCATGACGATCTGGCCGCACTGAAACGCGGCTTCATCCTTTTTCGGGTCCAGAGCCGGGATGCTGTTAAATCCCATGGGGGACAGACCTATGAACTCCATCACCGTTGACATGGTGTTGGCGGTGAACTGTCCGCCGCAGGCGCCCGCACCCGGACACGCGTGGTCTTCCAGTTGCTTCAATTCTTTGTCCGTCATCAACCCTGCGGCATTCGCGCCGATGGCTTCGTAAACGTCGCCCACCGTCACATCGCGGTCCTGAAAGCGGCCCGGGGCGATGGATCCTCCGTAAAGCAGCACACTGGGGACATTCAGCCGGATCAAGGCCATGGCTCCGCCGGGAATGGTTTTATCGCAACCCACCAGCGCNNTGGAGTCCGCCACCACCTCGCGGCTTACCAGGGAAGCCTTCATGCCCTCCGTCCCCATGGTCACACCGTCGGAGATGGCGATGGTGTTGAGCTCCATGGGAGTGCCGCCTGCCGCGCGCACGCCTGCCTTCACCTTTTCCGCCAGCGCGCGCAGGTGAAAATTGCAGGGCATGGTTTCAATCCAGGTGTTGGCGATGCCCACAATCGGCTTGGCCAGGTCTTCGTCCGTAAACCCGATGGATTTGAGCATGGCGCGCGCCCCGGCGCGGTCGGGACCGTCGGTAATGATGTGACTGAGATGCTTCAAATTGCTTGGCATGATAGCCTCCCTTGTATGATGAATGCCCTCACAGGCAAACGCTTTATATTCGCAGATTTGGAGGAATGGAGCAAGTTGCCTGTGCGATCCTTGGCGACCATCAAGGGTTACTAGCCGCCTCCCACGCCTGGTTTTAAGCCAATACTGGTAGATTACTCCCAGGAAAACAGACCTTATAAGGGTACTAAGACGAGAAAAATGACCTATGGCAAATATTTTGCATCTTTTCTTTGACTTGTGTCATGATATCCGGAGATTGAACCACTAATGATCTAGCCACTATCCGCCCTCGTAAGGGGGTTGTTTCATACAGGATCGGGAGAGCCGAGGCATTGGCCCACCTAAAAAACGCCTCGGCTCCTCCCGTGCCAGGTGTCCAGCGAGAGACCGGGAGGGATGGCGGGAATCAAAACCATATAGATTTTTTCGACCGGAGATTCAGCCGGCTGGCTTGAAGGCTTCAAGGCTGCTGGGCCCAGGTTAAGATGAAAAGAAGCGGGTTCGAAAGCACCTTCGCTGGCCGCGAGGAACGAATTGATGCAGAACGTCCATCGGCCGGAAGAGGCGCAGGGATGCCGCCGGGACGCCGGAATTTGTTCGTGTGGTCGCAGCGGTATTGTCAGCAGAGTGTCGCTGTGTTATATACGTTGGAGGTCGGAGCTCACCAAGAGGTAGGAATATACGGATGGGCGGCCGACATCGCCCGACTTTTTGAGTTCTGTATAGTAGCAAAGTTTCGAGAATTGTGGAAGGGGATCTTACCGCGTGAGTTTCATTAACTTCGCTGCCCGGGAAATCAACTGTAAAATTGTGTACTACGGCGCCGGTCTGGGCGGCAAGACCACCAACCTCCAGTGGGTATTTGATCAGACGCTGGGGAAAACCGGCGGGAAAATGATCTCCCTGGCTACGGAAACCGACCGTACTCTTTTCTTCGATTTCCTTCCCCTCGACCTCGGCACCATCCGCGGGTTCAAGACCCGCTTCCATCTCTACACCGTGCCCGGACAGGTCTTCTACGACGCCAGCCGGAAGTTGATTCTGCGGGGCGTGGATGGCGTGGTGTTTGTGGCGGATTCCCAGGAAGAAAGAATGGACGCCAACATCGAGGCGTTGGAAAATCTTTACGAGAATCTGCGCGAACACAATTACGACTTTATGAAGATTCCTTACATTCTTCAGCTCAACAAGCGTGACCTGCCCAATGTGCTTCCCGTCGAGGAACTGAAAAGGGCTCTGGTGAAAAAGAATGAGCCCGTTTTTGAGGCTGTTGCCTTTAAGGGAGTAGGAGTGTTTGAGACCCTGAAGGAATGCGGCCGGCTGGTATTGGCGGAATTGAAGAAGGGCTGATGATTTTCGATTTTGGATTGGCCCGGTCTCTCAGAAAACCTTATCTTATTTAGGACCCCCAGAATAAGGCAAGCGGCGCCTGGCTCTGGAATCCAAAATCTAAAATCCAAAATTCAATTGGTCTCCGTGGCGCTGGTGAGGGCAAAGAAATGGTGGCCCATGATGGCCAGCGTTATGGCCTTGCTGAAGTGGTGCCGGTGTTGCCGCAGTGACTGCACGAGGAATTTCCAGTACTCCCCGCGGTAGTTGCTGAGCAATCCCTGCCGGAAAAGCGACCGGCCAAGCGCCAGCACGTCAGAGAACACCAGGGGTGAGCGCGACCCGGTGCCCAATTGGGAGAGGAAAGCAGAAGCGCGTTGGAAGTACTCGCGCGGGTTGTAGATGGTCTGAAGGATGCGTTGGTAGCCGTCCAGAAGCACCTGTGAATCCATGCGCGGGATGAAGTTCAGGTCAGCCAGCGTGTTGTTACCCATGCTGGTCTTCAGCAGCCGCCCCTCCGCCTTGAGCCGCCGCCATAACTGGGTGTTGGGCAGGGCCGTCAGCAGGCCAACCATGGAGAGGGGAATGGCCGCTTGCCGGATGAACTCAATTTGCCGGTCAAAAACGTCGGCGGGGTCGTTATCAAATCCCACAATGAAGCCCGCCATGACCTCCAGGCCGTAGGCCTGGATCAGCCGCACGCTCTCCAGCAAGTCCTTGCGGAGATTCTGGAACTTGGTGGTTTCCTTCAAGCTTTCCGCCACCGGGGTTTCGATACCCAGGAAAACCCGCGTGAAATGGGCCTCCCGCATCATCGCCAGCATTTCTTCGTCCTCAGCCAGGTTCAGCGAAGCCTCGGTGTAAAGCGTGAAGGGGAACTTGTGGTCGCGCATCCATTCCACCAGGCGCGGGAGAAGAGCCTTCACACTTTTCTTATTGCCGATAAAGTTGTCGTCAACCATAAAAACCGAACCGCGCCAGCCGAGGCGGTGAAGCTCGTCAAGTTCCGCACATACCTGGTCAGGGGTTTTGGTGCGCGGGCGGCGGCCGTAG
>PLWR01000010.1 GCA_003165615.1 Acidobacteriota bacterium
AAGGAAACGATTCCTGAATCGTCTTGAACCAGGGTGCCGCGCTTTCCGGCGCTTGTAGGGGACCCCCTTCACCGTTGTAATAGGGGTCATAGAAAATGCCGTAGGCGGCCCGCACGGACCAACGCCCGTTACCGGTGGGATCCCAGGCAAAGCCCACGCGCGGCGCAAAGGCACGGTATTCTCTCGGAATTAAGCCCGGCCCCACCCCCTTGTCGCCAGGATAAAGCAGTCCTGGCGGAGCGGTAGGTTGGACGGTCGACTGCGCGTTGGGCACGAACAACGCGTCCTGGTTGTGAATCTCGCTGTAAGGCTGTGGCAGTTCGTAGCGCAGCCCGATATTGACCGTCAGGCGCGATGTGGGCTTGTAACTGTCCTGCACGTAGAGGTTGTAATTACTGGCGCGCATACCCCGCGGAAGCTGGCCTCCGCCTTGCATAAAAACTACCGGCTGCCCAATCAAGAAGTCCGCAAACGCATCACCGGTAATGGGAACCGGGGCAAAAACGAAGAATCCGTTCGAGGCAATGCCCAGCAGAGTGTTCAATTGGTCGCGTTGAAACTCGCCGCCAAACTTGAGTTCATGTTTGCCGCGCACCCAGGCCAGTGAGTCCGTCAAAGAAAAGGTGTTCTGGAAGCTCTGTCCCGGTCCGGTGATGGGATTACCGACGGATGCATAACCACCCACCTCGACGAAGGGGGGGCCGGCCTGGCTTGCCAGCGTGGGGGAATACGTGAATCCCAGTGAGGAACTCGGGGTATGGTTTTTAGCTTCATCACCGAAGAATTTATTCCGCAAGAAGGAAAACCGGGCGACGTTTATGACCGATGGTGAAAATGAGTGGGTTTCTTCCAGAGCGGCATTCTGGGCGCGAAAATCCTCTCCCACGGGAAAACCGGGCACGTTGGCTCCGGCGATGGAAAGCGGGTCCAATTGCGAGCCGTTGGTAAAGAGGTAGTGGAAGGAGATGGTATCGCGCGAGGAGAGGTAGTGGTCCAGGCGGAGGCCGAACTGGTCCGAGCTGTTGTGCAGCTCCTGCGTCGCGCCATAGGCATTCGGACCATAGTTGGACTCATTGGGCAGCGGATAGAACGCCAGCAGGTTCTGCGAAATTGAACTGATTGAGCCCGTAGGAAGTTGGTTGAAGGGGAGCGGCTGGGGCGGGGAAGCGAACACATTGACCAACTGCGTTTGGTTGGGGTTGGTGCAGAAGCCCTGTGGCGTGTAACTCGAGCACTCGGACTCGAAGTTTCCCTGCCGCTCGTCGGCGGTGGGGACGGTGGTCAACTGCGTTTCCCCCTGCCGGTTGCGAAAGCCCTCGTAAAAACCAAACAGGAAAGTCTTATCGCGCCGGATCGGGCCGCCCAGCGTGCCGCCAAACTGGTTTTGCTTCAGGGGTTCCACACTGGTGGAAAAGAAATTACGGGCATCCATCGCATCGTTCCGCAGGAACTCGTAAACATCACCGTGAATCTGGTTCGATCCTGAACGCGTGACGATGTTGGTGCTGGAGCCGGCGTTATGGCCGAATTCGGCGGAAGCCGTGTTGGTTAAAATCCGGAATTCCGCAATGGCGTCGGGGGGAGGCTTCAGAACGAAGCCGGCATTGATCGAATTGTAGTTCTCGGCGCCGTCCACCAGGAATTCGTTCGATTCCGGCCGCATGCCGTTCACAGCATAAGACTGGCCGCTGCGCAGCGAGCCACCGGCCTGCTGTAAACCCTGCGTGAGGGGCGCCGTCCCGGGCAGCAAAAGGCCAAGTTGGGAAAAGTTCCGGCCGTTCAACGGGAGATCAACCGTCTCGCTATCATTCACCGTCTCTCCCAGGTCGTTGGTGGTCGTCAAGAGTCCTGCATCCGCTTTGACCTGCACGGTCTGCTGCGCCAGTCCGACCTCAAGATGCACGGGCACCTGAGCGACTTGATTGACACTCAGGCTAATTCCTTCCTGCACGTATTTGCGAAAACCCTGTGCCGTTATCACCAGCCGATAGTGCCCAATGGGCAGCAGCACCAGCAAGTAATCGCCCTCCGCATTGCTGACAGCGCTGCGGGTGAATCCCGTTTCTTCCTGAATCGCCGTGACCATGGCCGATGGCACGCGCGCCCCGCTGGGGTCAAAGACCACGCCGCGAAGACTCGCCGTTGTTTCCTGCGCACTCAGCGCTGCCGTGAACAACAGAATAACCATGGCGCTGACGCAAACACTCCTCCCCTGCCTGCCCATATAGCTTTCCTCCTGGATAGGAATATATCTATGATTGGACTGACCAAAGACCTGACGCGAGTTATTGCTCAATCAGAATTGACAGTCTTGCTGTCGTGGTCGATTGCCACGATGCCCACAGTATTGGTGCATCGGCGCGGACCGTCAATAATCTGAACTGAGGGGAAGGGGGGCTTTAATGTATTAGACCAGCACCAATATTGCGGGCCATTGGGGGGGCGGCAGTCTGATGCGTAAGCGGCTGCGAAGTGGGCAGCAATTCACTGGAAGCACAATCGTTGCGGGTGGGCAGGGCCATCCCGGACATGCCCGGGGGAGGGGATTCCCCCCTTGCATGTCCGGCGGAATGAACGCGCTCAATCCCTTCCCAGGTTAGTGATGCCCATGGTCTTCATTTCTTGGTAGTAGACGTCTTGGCTTTGGGAGGCGTCTTTGGCGGGTGGGAAGCAGCCGCCTTTTCCTGTGTCGTCCCGGCGGGCTTCCCCGTTTGCACGTTATTTGCCGGCGGGGGGGCAGAGGGATTGTTCGCGGGGACAGGCGAATTACGGGTAAACACGTGGGGAGGCGGAGTGCTGGGGGGACCGCCAGGGTGGGGCATCTCGTGAAGTTCGGGCGTGGGCGTCCGCCAGCCTGAAGGAGTCCCAGGCCCGGCCCCCATAACCCTTACGCCATGGACCGGCGGGGCGGCCACGGCTCCCCCGCCCAAAACCGACTGGCTCGTGGGGCTAACCTCCGGATGGGCAATAACCTGCGCGCGGGCGAGTTGTTCCGGAGACACCTGCACCATTCTGCTTGCCACCGGCTGGCCGCCGCGAAAGGCATCGCCTGAAACCGCCGTAACCGCGACCTCGCGATTCATGTAGCGCATGTTTGTAGTATTCGTCACGTTGGTAACATTAACTTCGTTAATATAGTTTGGCCCATGCTCATACCAGGGCGTATAGGACTCGCGCGGCCCCAGCGGAACCCAGGCCTGAACGCCGGAGCCCACCCCACTGCCAAAGCCCGGCCCGCCCACAAACACCACCAACGCCGGAGCATACACCGGCCGGGCCACAGCGGGGCCGGGAACCCAGGCCCAAACCCGTCGAATACGCACCCAGCGGCCATAGTGGAAAGGCGCATAGCCCCAGGGTTCAGCTTCCACCCAGGTCCAGCCCCAAGGTCGGACGTAAGCCCAATATCCATTCCGATAGGGAACCCAGCCCGGGGGCACCTCAGAGGGATACCACACCAGGCCGTAGCCGGGATCATTGACCCATTGCCCGTCGGCGTCAAGGTCTTCACCGCCGGGGATGCCGCGCCCTACAGACTGAATCGAAGCGGATGTTTCAACGCGGCGATCGCGCCCCGCGCACCACTTGTCGAAGTCATCCGGCGGGGGCACGGAAAGGTCCGCAGCCATCACCGGCCCCGTGCCCGTCAAGGTCACGGCCTGCCCGCTCTGTAAGGTTTGCGAAAGGTCTCCGGCACTGATTTGCAGGCTGCCGGCATTCACGGTGACTTGGGTTGATTTGCCATCGGCGGCAGTATCCACTCGATAGGAGCCGGCGGCTTGCAGGACCAGCGCGCCATTGGGAGTGTCAATCTCCACGGAATTGTTCGCCGGCATTTCGTAAACGGTTACGCGGAGGGTGCCCTGTCCAACTCCCAGTTGCAAGAGTTGGTCATTCAAATTGGCCAGCGTGACATCCGTGTTTTGTGAGAGGCGCAGGGCAAACGGGCCAACTTCCAACTCGGCGCGAGCGCCCTGGTCGGTAAACAAACGGTCCCCGGTGGTCACCGGGCGGTTCACCGAAGCCTCGCTCCAACCGGTTTCGCCAGAAGGCTGAAACGAGACCTTGCCATGGGCAAAACTCAGGCGGGCAACGCGCGCCGGAGGATCACCCGCGTCGGCGAAGACCGTTAAAGCAAATACCCCTGCCAGCATAAAAGGAAACAACAGCATCAAACCGCGTCGCCAAGTCATCATTTTCAAATGTTCTCCTACCACCCATGCTTGGATTCGATTCTTCCCCCGATGCGTTGCCAATGTCCACGGTATATTTCGCGACTTCGCCGCCCAGGTTGTAGGGGTACGAAAGGCCTTATTCCTACAACCTGCCAGAGCCGCGTGACCATTGTCAAGAATTGGATGTTACAGCACACTCGCGCTTGGAAAAGACTACAAATCTTTCCCCTGCGTGGTGAGCACCAGTTTGCCGTGCTTCACCCCCCGCAGGCTCAGAATCCGGTCGGCGAGATGGCTCACCTCAGAACTTCGCCCCCGCATGATAATCACTTCCAGGCAATTGTGGTGATCCAGGTGGACGTGCGTGGCGGCCAGCACCTGGCCCGCAGCATGGTGTTGCGCCTCGATCAGCCGCTCCGCCAGCTTCGGGCGGTGGTGGTCGTAAACCAGGGTCAGGGTTCCCACCACCGTGCGGTTCTCCTCCACATCCTCGGCCACCGCGTAGTCCCTCACCAAGTCACGAATGGCTTCCGAGCGATTCTTGTAGCCCTTTTTGCGAATGGCGCGATCAAACCGCACCAGCAGATCGCTTTCGAGTGAAATTCCCGTCCGAATCAACGTTGACATGGCCTCTCCTTGGGTGCGGACAGAGCCTTTCGAAACCCCTCCCATACTACCAGTGAAATGGCCTTTTGTGGTGGGATGCGTTCGGATAAGGTGTCTCTTGCAACAATCAAGGGAAGACGGTCGGGGATTGCGTCTTGTGTTACGATAGACACATTCGTGTTACAGGAAAGACGCCGATCGATCAGGAGAGCCCATATGAAACGCTTCCTTCCCACCGTCCTCGCCGTCGCGGGAATTCTGTTGACCCGCACCTTTTCACCGCTCGCATCCCCAACGCCAACCCCCCAGGCGCTCACCCTGCCTCTCCAGTGCGCCCAGGGAGATTGCCCGCTCCTGCACGGGGCGCCGCAGACGGCGGGAATGCGCAGTGGGTTCGTTCGCCTCAAGCCCGGCGAAACGGTCGGCTGGCATACAACGGGAAATAACGAAGAATCGTTGGTGATCCTGCACGGTCGCGGAGAAGCGCGTCTGGAGGGCCAACCGTCCCGCCCCTTCGCCGCCCCGGCGTTCGCCTACATTCCACCCTCCACGCGCCACAACGTCGCCAATACCGGTGAAGAACCCTTGGAATACGTCTACGTGGTTGCCCCCGTTCAGAAGCAATAATGATTGGTAGCACGAATTAATGATTCGTGTTATTCTTTCAACTCCACCCCTGGGGTGGAAATTGTTCCGGGCTCCCCTGACGCCGTTTGCCGGGGCCAGGCGCTGCGAAGGGGCGAAAGATCCTCTGTGCCCATCTCCCCATTCCATCCTTGCCCAACCGCCGCTCGGCCATCCTTGCCGGTGCTGAAGCTCTTATGTTTGGTCACCCTGGCTACGGCGACCGTTCTTGCCGCCGACCCCGCCGGGCGAATCTCCGGCCGGGTTACGGACCCCCAGGGGGCCACGGTATCACACGCCCAGGTCACGGTAAGCAATCAGAACAGGTCGACCGTGTGCCAAACGACTTCCGACGCACAAGGATACTTCTTTTGCCCCTCCATCGGCACGGGCGAGTTTAGCGTAACCGCCACGGCGCAGGCATTCAGTCCGGTAACGATGGCCATCCGTGTGGAAGCGGGAGCGCGGGTTGAGGCCGACTTGCAGTTTCGCGAACTGGCCTCGCAAAAGCAGGCGATCACGGTGACCGCGGACGTGACCCAGGTCGATGTCCTGTCGCCTGATCCCGCCGTCAAGGTCTTCGCCAGCGAGGACTTGATGGATGCCAATCCGGGACGACCGGGCGCGCCGATTTCGATTCCCGGCTACCCGATTGAGACCGCGTCGAGCGGCATCAAGGCTCCGCAGTATTTTGCGCCGGGGGTGGCGGGTGACCACGGCGAGCCGATCGCACAGTTCATCCAGGTGGGCAGCTACCTGGTGCCCAACAACCTGTCGGCGAATGCGCACGGCAATGGCTACACCGATCCGAACATTTACATTGCGAATGTGATCGAGAGCGTTGAGGTGGATGGCGGTGCGTTCAACGTGCGCGAGGGCAATCACGCATTGAACCTGGCGACCACTTATTCCCTGCGCTCGCATCTCGATCCGTTCTTTACCTTGACCGGAGACCAGCGGGACATCACGGGCACGGCGGGGATGAGTCCTTCGAAGTATTCGTGGATCGCGATTGAGGGTTCGTTTGGCAATGGATTCCTGGACCGGCTGGAGCACCGCAAGCAGTTCAAGCTCAACGGCGGGCAGGTCTTGCATGCGGGAAATCAAACCCTGACGTTGTTTGGAATAGGGTACTACGGCTTTTCCTACGTGGCGGGACTGAGCCCGATTTATGGATTCAATTCCGTCGATGCCGCCGACGGATGGAAGCAGGAGCCGGACACGATTGATTCGAGACAAAAGGACCAGACGCACACGGCGCTGATCGCGTTGAACGATGTGTGGAAGCTGGGCGAAAATCAGGAGCTTCAGCTCTCCGGCTTTTTCCGCACCTACAACCTCTCTCTCTATTCCGACTTTGGGGACGGGCTGATCCGCCAGAGCGAATTCCGCACGGTGACCGGCGGCAGCGCCGCTTATAAGAAGAAGTTCTCGAAGAGGTTCACGCTGTTGGCCGGGACTGACTACGAGCGCGAGGCACCACGGCGCGACGATCTGGACCATTACAACTTCTACAATTCCGCCGATCCGAACTATTACGGACCGTTCCTCAAGGTGGACGGAAACAATGTGACCATCACTCCGGTATCGCCCTACATCGCCGGGGAGGGCGAGCTTAGCCCGTATTTCCACTACTACCTGGGCTGGCGGCGCGATGAGATCGGCATCGACAACCAGGACCTGGTGACTCCGGCGAATTCCTGGAAGACGCTAGTGGGGCTAAATTCGCCGAAGGCGGCGCTGACGTTTTTTCCAAAGGAATCCTGGTGGATTCCCGAGGTCGCGGTCAGCTTTGGGAAGTCGTTCTTCACGGAAGATCCCAGAACGGGATCGGCTTTGGGACAGCAGACCGCAACCGGCGCCCCGGCAGCCGTCGATCCGGTGGAGACGGCACGCTCGTACCAGTTGGTCGCGGGCAAGCGCTTCCGCAACACGGATCTGAAGCTGACATTGGGACACGAGACCCAAACCGCCGAGTACGGCAAGATCGATCCGGATGACGGCCTGCAGTTCGACCTGGGGCCGGGCCGCATACGCTATATGGCGCTCACGTTGCGCCAGAGCTTCAGTTTTGGATCGCTGCAGGCGACCTTTGAGCAGGCCGACGCACGCGATTTGGACTCGGGACAGGTGACGCCGGAGGCTCCGAGATTGATCGGTGATCTTTCCTGGACATACCAAAAGCTGCCCTTCCGCTTGCAGGCGAGAGGCGAGTTTGAGTACGTGGGAAGGAGGGTGGTTGGGAATGGATGCAATGAAGGCGACCCCAACGACGTAACCTCCTATTGCCTTGGCGTCCCGAACAAGGAGTTCCGGCTAGCGGTGGTGCGGCCATTTCTTGCGGGAAGAATTAACGTCGGCGTGAATATGATGATTGCTCGCGGCTACACGGGGCAGACCACGGAGAACTTCGCCACTGACTATAAACCGGCGTATGCGGGTCCTTTACCGGTTCCCGAGAACCCGATTGCGGAGGTCGTTGGAGTCCGCATCCCTTCGTACGCGAGCCTAAGCTTCACCTACAGGTTTGGCCGCTGAGCGATGGCGTCGTCAGTGTGCCGGTCAAGAGTTTCGGGGCGGTTCGCGCTAAGCCAGCTTGCGCGCGCGCTTGTCGCGGTACATGGCGGCGTCGGCGCGTTCCAGCAGCGTCCGCAGCGAATCGCCGGCCTGCCATTCCGCCACCCCGATCGCGGCGCTCACCGCAACCTTCCGCCTGGTCTCGCCTGCCCGCATGGTGTAGTCGCCGAATACCCAGCGGGAAATGCGTTCAATGTGCGCGTCGATATCCTGGGAGCCGGCATCCAGAACGATGATGAACTCGTCGCCGCCGAACCGGCCGACTGTGTCGGTGGCGCGGAAGCCGGACTTCAGTTCGGCGCTGAATTGCTTAAGGAGTTCATCGCCCGCCACGTGCCCGCATGTATCGTTTAACTGTTTGAACCCATTCAGATCGAGGAGCAGGATCGCGAACGCCTTCTGCAACCCCAAGCGGTACTCGATCGAGGACTCCACCCGCCTGCGGTTGTCCAGTCCGGTGAGCGGGTCCTGACCCGCTAGCCGTTCGGCGTCGTCCAGGCGCGTCTGGTACACCCCAACGTCCGCGCGCAGGCGGGCCACCGATTTCTGAGTCTCGTCGGCCATCGCCTCGGCGCAGGCCCGCAAGTCGATGGCGCTCTTCACCAAAGAATCGCGGATCAGCCGCAGGTCGTCCAGGCCGGCCATGGCCTGCAGGCGGCCCGTGAATTCCTGGAACCGGCGGGTATAGCGCTGATCGCGCTCTCCCGTCAGTTCCGCGGTGTTCGCCAGGATCAGCATGAGTTCCTTGACTTCGCCGGCCCTCTGCTTGAAGTAGTCGGCGGCGGCGCAACCCCACTGGGAGATCTCGGCTTCCACCTTCTGCCCGGTCTGGTGGAGGATGTCCGGTGTCGATTCCGGGGAGAGAGCCGCCTGGAGGTTGAGCAGGTTCTGGCGCAACGTGTTGCCCACCTGCGGGCAGGCTTGCACGCCGCTATCCCCTACGGCGTTGAGCACCGAGCGGTAAGAATCCAGGGTTGCCTGAAAGGCTTTCTCCCCGGCTCGGTCGATCAGCTTCTTGATCGAAATCATGCCTAACTTATCGGCCGAAACCGGGAGGCCGCGCGTGGTTAAGCGCAGGTGGGGGCAGGGCAGGCAACGCCACCCATCACTCCGACTCGCCACTCACCGGTTGGGCGGCGGTTTTTGCCGAAAAACACAGGACTTAGCCGCGCGGGCAGGCTAACCTCGAATCAGGGAGAGCAGATATGGAAGACCACAACCGCAGAACCTGGCAGCCCGCATCGGAACCGGACAGTGGCACCGTCAGTGCCAGCTTGATCTTCGGGCTGGCCATCGTCGCCATCGGCGTGCTCTTTCTGCTGGACAACTTCGGCGTCCCGGTTGGCAATGTCTGGAGGTACTGGCCGGTAATCCTGATCGCCATCGGTCTGGCCAAGCTGGTCGATTCGAAGGAAGCCGCCGGGCGTTCGGGCGGCGCCATCATCCTACTTGTGGGACTGGTATTTATGGCCGATAAAATCCACTTGCCCTTCCTGAGAGATCGCAATCTTTGGGACCTGTGGCCGGTGGCGATCATCGTGGTGGGCTTTATGATGCTGTGGGGCGCGCTGGAAGGCAAGAGCATCTCCGGTGTCGCCGGTACCCGGTTGGGTTGGGGTGCATCGGCAACGCCAGGCAATTGCAACATGTTCTCGATGTTCGGCGGCAGCAATCGAAAGGTGAGTGGCGATTTCAAGGGCGCCGACCTGATGGCGATTTTCGGCGGCGGGGGGCTCGACTTGCGGAACGCCACGATGACCGCGGACGAAGCCGTAGTCAACGTCAACGCCATCTTCGGCGGCTTCGAGATTCGGGCGCCCGAGACCTGGCTGGTCCAAGTGCACGTAGCAGGGATTTTCGGAGGACACGAAGACAAGACCCACCAGCCCGATCCCCGGCTGGTGCCCAATCCCAAGCGCCTCATTGTCCGCGGCGCCACGATCTTCGGGGGACTGGGCGTCAAGAACTGAGGCGCCCGGATGCACCCGCTTCTGGTTTCCGGTACCGCGCTCGCC
>PLWR01000006.1 GCA_003165615.1 Acidobacteriota bacterium
TTCAACGAAACAGTGGGCCGGCATGGAATTTTAAGCAGTACTTGGCCGTTTAGGCACATAACTGCTTAAAACTCGACGCGGGCCGTCTGAAACCGCAATGGAAAAAGGCGGGACTTCACCCATCATGTTGCTGGTTCGGCAAAGATATGCCGACCGCAAGCTGTGGTGCTTGCTACCAGCTCGCCGAAGCGAGACCCCAACCGGTAGGGACACGAGTATGGGTGGAAAGCGGCAAAGATATGTTATGTTATGGGCAATGACTTGGAGTTGCCCAGGATGCCCGCACTGAATCTGAGGGCCCGAAAAGCCAATTTGACCGCGGCATACGGCGGTGAGCGGAGTAAAAAACAAGACGCCTGTGAAGAGGAAGAAAGACTTAATCATGGACAAAATCATTGTGAATGGAACAACCATCAACGTAACGAACGTGAGAATAGCCGAAGTCGGAGCAGCCATGTCGGGCGTGCGCCCGAATCAAATCAAACGGGAGCGGCAAAACGCCCTCGCACGTGGAGATTCCGATCCACTGAAGAAGCTGAAATCCATAACCTTCGATTCTCCAATGCGCGTTGAAGCGGGCGCGAGATGCACACATTGCCGAGACGAGGTACCGGTCGGGACGATCGAAGTGAGGAACTGTTCGAGTAAGGGAACTACCTTTGTCGTAACAGGCAACTATATCGGATAGGAGCAGACAGCGGAGGGGCTAAGAAGTGGACGAACGGCTGACCTCCGCAAACACATCGCGCAGTCGGCGCCTGGATAGGAGCCACCGGTTGCCGAGGCGCGCCAAGACGCTGTCGGCAGTGACCGGCAGGCCAACATCCTTCATCTGGGCAATGGCCCCACCGACCAGCGCAGACAACTCCTTGGCGTAGGCGACCTTACGCTCGGCGGCGAGCGGCGATGGCGTCGGTGACGAGTTTGGCCAGCTCGGCCTTGTAATCAGCTTTGCAACGGGCGCGGTAGGTACGATAGCGGGCGACGATGCAGGAGGACAAGGCGGGGAAGTCGCGGTGGAGTGGGCAACGCCTGGCGGGGATGCGATGGGCAGAGGAACGGGGGAGGCTCGGCGGGATCCTCTAACGAGAGGCGGAGGACTTCTTCGACGGCCTCGGTGGGACGCGGCGTGGCACGGGGGCAGAGCCATGTCACGTCGTTGGGGACCGGTGTAAAACTGGCAAACCGGTCTGGCCCCATCGTCACGGCGAACCATTCTTCCAGAGGCACGCCGCAAACCAGTGGCCCCACGAATCTCCGAACGCTGGAAAACGGAGGCCCACGGCAGGGCGGGCGGCCCAATCACAGAACTCACGGGCTTTTGGGAGGTCCAAGGAGTATCAGAGCTTGCCAGCGCGGTTGGCTCAACCACCGGCTCAAAACGCTGGGGTAGCTTGGAAATGACCTGCGCCGCGGCCGCCATCAGGCGCTCCGACGGCATACGGCCAAACTCTCCCGCAAGGCGAACTCCGTCGGGCCGGCCCGATGCCTGCGCTCCCCCCCTGCAAAGCTCCTTTGCGAGCTTCGTTGGGAACCTCCCTTGCGCGGACGCTCCACTCCGCTTTTTGCCATGTCCGCTGACCCGCGCCCCCAGCCCTTGCGCGGGCGGCTAGAAGGATGACCGCAAAAGGCCGTGTCCGCGCCAACAAGGCAGGCCAAAACCGGCGCCGGTCAGCCAAAGCTGGACGAACTGCGGGAGACTGTTGCTCGCGGCGGCGGCAAAGGCGAGGGTCGGTGATTCACACCTTCTCCGCGAGCCAGGCCCCTTCACAACCGTCAACGACGACGGGGCCAATCCGGGAGACGAAATAACCTCGGTAGCGGCCTGACCTTGTCGGGACAACGACAACGGGGGAAACCAACGGGTGGGGGAGTATTCTGGGGCGCTCCCCGGCGGTAGGTGAACAACCTATTAAGGAGAGATGACACGATAAAACCGCTGCAACTGACCAGTCAGAATACCATCAACGAATTGCCAAGTTCCAGTGGTGTTGAGCAGATTCGTAAGATCGTTCCACAATACTAGATCCGTGGATGCCTGAAGCCTATATTGCCGGCCCGGCTCACCGTCGATAATCATAAAAAGGTTTGTCATCTGCATAAGCTGCAGTCCGATGATACTGGGACGAGGGACCACAATGCTCGGATAAAGAGTGTGGAAAACAGGTGAGCCAGACAATGAGTCAGCGGGATCAGAAATGTAACCGTCCAGCCAACTAGCCTGATAAGGCGACGCCATTTGCACCATCGGGTAATCGGATAACGAAGTGCCTGGGTGATAAGCAAGCCAGGACCATCCCAAGCCTGCCAAAAGAAGTCCACCTCCATTAGCGACATACTGACGAACAGCTTCAATCTCGTTCGTCGTAAAACTGGCCCATGCGTTTCCAATAATCAGAACCGACGCTAAAGCAAGGTTGGTTGGATTCAATGGATTGGATGCCGAGTTAAACACAAAACCGTTTGATGCAAGCAAGCCTCCCAGCATGTCCATGCCCCCCGTGGTATCCCACTCGCCATGTCCAGCCGAAGCGAGGGCTTGTCGCTGTCCAGTTTGGTTCAACCAGAGAATCAGATTCAAAACGAACCGCGAATTGTCCAATTTCCCCAGAGAGGTATCGGACAAAAGGCCGTCGTTGCCGATGATAGCAACGCGTCCGAACGTGTAGGTTCTACACAAAATGAAAGTTGAGGGAACAGTGGTATTACTGTCCCCGGCAACAATGGGAATCCAGTTCGTTGCCAACGCAACAACTGGACCTGGGGTGCCTCCGGCCACAAGTTGCGAAACGCCAGTCATCACATCGGCGAGGGTTGGAGCCGGAAGCACATCCAATATTGCCACGGCGCTCGTCACAGACCCGAACGAATTGCTGATGATTACGGAATAACTCCCAGTGTTGCTGGTCTGAATGTCGGTGAGCGACAGTGTGGCATTGGTAGCATGCGCCAGCACTATATTTGTGTTGAACACCCATTGGAACGCTAACGGGGAAACTCCGGTGGCCGTCACACCGAACTGGGCATTCCATCCTAAGATGATGGACTGGCTTTCTGGTTGGAAGATAACCGTTGGGGCGAATGCGGCAACGAAAAGAGAAGCTGGGGCGCTGGTCACACTGCCGTAAGGATTTTTTACGAGAATGCTGTAACGAGCGGTGTCGTTCGTCGTCAGGGTGCTGAGGGTGAGCGTCGTGTTAGTTTGGCCCACAAGGATGGTGGTGTCCTTCATCCACTGGTAAGAAAGCGGCGGCGGGCCCACCGCCGTGGCACTAAACTGGGCCTTGGTACCAACGAAATTGGTAACCGACTGGGGATGCCACGCCAATTGGGGCAACAACCCGGTAACCTCGATGCCTGAAACAACGGCGGGCACCCCGCCTGTTTGACTCTCGAATTCAATATCGACCAATCCGTCCGAGCCAACGTCAATATAATAATCGCGCACGAGCGCACGGTTTTGTGCGCCGGCCGACGCGCGTATATCAAGGTTCGATTCGACGACCGTCCGATTGATGAGCACGGTTTGGACGCGCGCCCCAACAATGTTGAAATCAGTCTCAGCGAAATGCAAACGCACAAGACAGGGGGCATTTGGTTGTTGGCCGAAAAGCGTGTATCCAAAGGTCGTGCCCTGTCGGCGCGATTGATAAAGGGGGGCTGGTGCTGCGTTAGTAACGCCGCTAATGTCGATGGAACTTGACGCGAAATTGGTGACGGAGGCACCATACCAAAAGGCGTCCGGTTCAAACGCACGGGCAAGCGATGCGGCCACTTGGCCGCTAACCGCGGCGTTGGTGCTTCGCCAGCCGCAGTGAATGCGGTATGGCAAAAAGAGGGGAGCAACGTCCCCCGCAGGCAACATTGGAACATTGTTGGCGGGGATAAAAACGTCATTACTATCAAAGCATCGATGTTGCCAGCCCCCAGGGATAGGTGTAAGCAAGGATGGGTCGCGTGAATCAGTCCAGTTGGCCCCTGTGATATTGTCCCACTGGTTGCTGAGGTCGAGAAGCCAGACATTGCGAATATTGATTTCACGGACTTGGGTCGTATTGCCCCCGTAGGCCTCGGCAAAGCCTTCGAAGCCCTGCATATTCCTCGCACTGTCCGCAGTAACCGGTAGGGTGATGGTTCCAACCCAAACCCAGCCCAGTGCGTTCGTGTCATAAGGATCAAAATAGAAAGCCTCGTAACTGGCGTTCGTATTGCTCGGCTCAACGTAACGACGCCAAGCCATTCGGTATGGATTGCCGAGCAACCAAGCCCAGTTGAAAAGCAATTGCGCTCCAGTGCCTTCGCCGCCGAAGCGAAAGCTGTAGTTGCTAAAAGCAATGAACGGATTATATCCAACGACGAGCGAATCTACATTTGTTGGGGTTGAATCCCAGATGGAAAACAACCCCCCGTGGTCAGTGGTGGGATTGGAGGAGTTCCACTGCTGAATTCCGCCGTAGCCGCCGATGGAGGAAACCGACATCGTGGCCCAATACGTCGTGTTTTGAGAGATCAGGGGAGTAAACTCTATTTGGTAAGTCTGGTTGGGGACGATACCGTTGTAACCCCAGTAGTTGGCGTGCGCCATATTCGAAATAAGCAGAAAACAGATCGCTCGCAGAAAGAGCGAACAAACCGAAAGTCGAGAGAGCACTAGACGCGGAGGGGCTCCCGCCAAGCCCAGTAATTCAGGCCGGATCACAAAATGGTGACGATTCACGTTTTTTCCATTGGTTGAAAACCATAATGGGGGATTGGCGGTCGCGAGGCAATGGAAAAAGGTTCGCTCTCTCCTGAATCCCGTCCGCCAGAGAGGGGATCGGGGCATAATGAGCGGCTTTCTGGGCCTGCGACCCTCCGAATATGTTCAAGAATCTGGGCGGAAGCCCTGTGTGGTCGGAAGATAGTCCAAAACCGGGTCAAAGTCGCGCAAAACTGGCCCAAACCAGGGAAAAGACAAGGAGGCCCTGGGCGTAAGACCACCGAACGTCGTTCGACGCCGACGGGCAACGAACCCCTAAGCAAAGCCAATGACGGCTCGGACACCGCATAAGAAGGCCAGTACAGCGTCAATCGTCCCCGGCACGAACAACCCAGCCGTCGGGACCCTCGGGACTAACGGGGGCGTCGTTCAACATCCGGGTGCTGGAGAGCGAACCCCAGGGACCAGGCCAGCCGTTAGCCGATAGAACCTCGTCTCGAACGCCAATCCGGCCACATCATTCAGATACGCGTCGTACCTCCTGACCAACCGGTCAATCGCTGAGTCAGGGGTGCGGGCTGGCGACTTTATCCGTTTGGTTTGGCGCAAGAAAG
>PLWR01000473.1 GCA_003165615.1 Acidobacteriota bacterium
AATTTTACGAACGATGTACTAGTTCGGGTTCGGGGGACTCGGCGGGGAAGATGGAGCCTCCGGGGAGCTGCCCCCACCGGCTCCATGCTGTCCACCTTGGGGACCGCCGCCACCACGGTGCTCCTGCCGCATTTCCTGCCATTGTTTCTTCTGTTCCGGCGTAAGGAGTGCGTCGATACGCTGACGTGTGTTCCGGCGGATCATAGCGATTCTTTGGTGCGCCTCGCCTTGGGTCAGGCTGGTGTTGCTCCGCACTTGCCTGATCCGTTCTGCTTCATGTCTCAGCAGGGGCCGGATTTTTTCCTTTTGCTCCGGGCTCAGGTTCAGTTGTTGGCTCAAATTCTCCAGGCGTTTTTCAACGTTGCCGCCATGCCCGGGCGTGCCATTGGGGGCGGCTCCCTGCTCGGGAGGACCGGAAGGAGCGGAAGGCGCCTGCGCCGCCAAAACCCCCGCCCACGCCAATGTTGCCAAGCTCATCAAAGAGACCGCTAAAGCCATTGTCAGAGTTTTTCGCATTCTCGTTTTCTCCTGGTCACCTTCGCGACGTCGGACGCACTTTCCGTAACCGTGGATTAACCCCACCCCGAGGCAAAAGTTGCATTTTGGACGCCTTAGTTCTGCGGACCTTGCCCGCCGCCGCGTCCACCTCCGCCACCGGGGCGGCCCGAACGAACCTCCGTCGCCACAAACTTGCCATCGACTTCCTTCCCCATGGCGAAGATGTGGTCGCCGACTTTGAGATNNGTGGTCTGGTCATTGACCACGATGATTCTTTCGCCGCGCCGGCCATTCACCTTGATCTGGTTCCCGTTGATGGACTCAATTTCGCCGCCCGCGCGGGTGCCCTCCATTCCCCCACCACCAGGGCCAAAGCCTCCGCCGCCACCACCCTGACCCCAGTTGCCGCCACCCGAACCGCGACCGCCGCCTTCGCCAGGACCTCCCGGACCGCCGCCACTCTGGAACCTTTGGAACTGTTCCTCCGTGAGGCGATTGACACCCATGGCGGTCACTTGCTTATCACCGTTGGGAGTGCCGCGCACCATAACGTGGTCACCGACTTTCAAATCTTCCAAAGCAAGTGCTTGCGGCGGCTGATCCTGCTGCGCCGACCGTTGGCGGAAATGGGTTTGATCGTTCACCAACACCGTCTGCGTGGCCCCATCGGGCTTCTTGATCTCAAAGCGATCAACTCCCACGGACGTGATGGTGCCGAGCACCGGCGGCCGGCCGCCCATCCCTTGCCGACCCTGTTCTTGTCCCTGGGCTGGTGGATTTTGCTGCGCTGCCAGAGAACCGGCAACGCCCAGCGCCAGCATCGCCAAAATGCACAATAAAAACTTTTTAGACATAGACACCTCCGGGAGCTTATGACGACCCCTAGGCGTTTTGGGTTACCCGTAACCTGAGTGGTGGTGTCAATTGCAAGACGCTAACGCCCCAAGTGCCGTCATTCCCGCGAAGGCGGGAATCCACTCGGCAAGCCATTGGAATTGAGTCGCTGACGGAATGGATTCCCGCCTGCGCGGGAATGACCGCCGCTTCGAATGGATTCCCATTCCAAATGACACCACTACCGTGTAACCTCGGGTCATTGATAAACGTACTGAATCCTTGTAAGCTCTGAAGTTCAGCGGAGTTACAGACGCATGACGTTTACAAATTTTACAAAATGCGCCAAGTCGTTGTGCCTGCTTGTCACTTGGGGATTCCTAAGCGCAAACCTGCTGTGTGGCCAGACCGCCCCCGCAACTACGGGAACGGTGACAGGGCACGTCCGTGGCCCCGGAGCAGTGTCAGTTCCCGGCGCGACAGTCCAGCTTACCAACCCGCAGACAGGAGAGCGCAAAGAAACCTGGACCGACGAGGCGGGCAATTATACATTCACAGGACTAATTCCTGGAAATTATCGTCTGGATGTTTCGCTGGTGGGCTTCCGGGCTGATTCTCGCGAGCCGGTGCCCGTGAGTCCGGGCAGAAGCCTGAAAGTCAATGTGGCACTGGTGGTGGCGTTGCCGGAGGGAGGCGCTCCGCCGCAGGTGCAGGCTGCGGTGCGCCCCACCGGCAATCACGCCACCGTGCCGGGCGGAGGCCGAAACCGGGACCGCAGCCCCGGTGAGTTTGAAAACTCCGCAGGCGAGGGCGGGGGACCGGGCGGAGCCGTTGCTTCACTGCGCATCGCCGGGGGCAATGGCGCCGAGGGTCCAGCTTCCGCGGAAGCTCCACCTGAGGAGGGCGACAACTCCGCGAGTGCCGCCAACTCATTCCTGCTGGGAGGAGGCATGGGTGAGGCGGCCACCCCAGGAGGAGGATTTGGTGGCGGGCGCGGGGGGCGCGGCGGAGGTGGGTTCGGAGGCGGCGGTGGCGGCTTTGGCGGAGGCCCCGGTGGTGGCGGCGGGAGTCCATTTGGCGGGGGTGGCGGACCCGGCGGTGGAGGTGGGTTCGGTGGAGGCGGTGGGGGATTCGGAGGTGGTGGAGGCGGCTTCGGCGGCGGTGGTGGTGGAGCCCTCGGCTGGTCACGCAATCGCGCCGCGGTGAACCGTATTCGCGGCAATTTTACCGAGCAGTACACCAACTCGGGCTTCGACGCGCATCCCTATCCTTTGAACGTTGCGGAGTCGCCGCAAATTCCCGCCTATCGGGAAACCTTCGGATTCACTTTGGGCGGCCCGCTGGTGATCCCCCATGTTTATCGCGGCGGCAACAAGACGAGTTGGTCCGCAAGCTATAACTTGCAGCGCGGCAGGACCGGCCTCGACAGCTTTTCTACGGTCCCCACCGCGGAAGAGCGGCGGGGGAATTTTTCCGAGACGATGATTGCCTCCGGGCAATACGCGGGCACCGTCCCGACCATTTACGACCCCTTATCCAGCCCCACCGGCGCACGCACGGCATTTATGGGAAACGTAATCCCTACCCCGCGGCTAAATTCCGCCGCCACCGGTTTGCTGCCATATATCCCCCTGCCCAACCTCCCCGGCGAAGTGCAGAACTTTCATTTGCAGAAGCCCTTACCCAGCTCCAATGACCGCGTGATGGGCCGCATCGGTCAGCAAATCGATGCCAAAGACAGCCTGAACGTTACGTACTATTTCAACTCGGCGCGTAGCCAGTCAGTCACCAATTTCCCCCAATTGACATCGCACACTTCCAGCCGCGGCCAGAACGTGAGCGTGGGCGAATCCCATACGTTTAATCCGCACCTCGTCAATAGCTTCAATGTGAATTTCAATCGCCAGCGCACTTCTACGCTGAACGCCTTCGCGTTTCAGAGCGACATTGCCCAGGAGTTGGGGATCACCGGGGTTTCCACCAACCCCTTTGATTGGGGAGTCCCTGCGATCGGGTTTACTAATTTCGGAGGGTTGAACGATCCCCTGCCCTCGCTCGCCCGCCCCCAAACTTTGCGCACCAATGACACCCTCATCTGGAATCGTGGAAAGCACAATATCCGCATGGGAGGCGAATTGCGCCGAGTGCAGCAGAATACGGAGACCGACCCCAACGCGCGTGGCACTTTCAGCTTCACCGGCTACAGCACCAGCAATTTTAGTAATGGCTTTCCCGTGACCGGAACCGGCTATGACTTTGCGGATTTCCTGCTCGGCCTCCCGCAGACCACCTCGGTTCGCTTCGGCGTCGCCAGCAACTACCTCCGCAACTGGGTCACCACGAGCTTCTTTCAGGACGACTGGCGAGCGGGCGCGCACCTGACGATTAACTATGGAGTGCGGTACGAATACTTCCTGCCCCT
This sequence comes from Acidobacteriota bacterium, assembly GCA_003165615.1. The sequence goes on from PLWR01000473.1 coordinate 3,755, forward strand.
TTCGGAAAAATACGGGCACCTGTCGGACCTGTCGTTCGGGCCCGAATTCACCTCGCCGGGCGTGGTTACGGGCCAGGACCCCGGCTCGCTGCCCACGTCGCTCATTCACAGCGACGCGCACAACTTTTCGCCGCGCGTGGGAATTGCCTACCGGCCGTGGACTCAGCATCATCTGGTCATTCGCTCCGGGTACGGCATCTTTTACGACGGCAGCATCTATTCGCGCATGGTTACCAACATGCTTGACCAGCCGCCTTTCGCCACGGCCTCCACGCTGACCGCCAACCCGGAACAGGTGTTGACGCTGAAAGACGGATTCCCGGCCCTTTCCGCCAACACCATTCACAACACCTACGCCGCCGACAGCAATTTCCGCCGGCCCTATGCGCAGACCTGGAACTTCAGCATGGAGGATGAACTGGTTCGCAACGTCATCCTTTCCGTCGGCTACGTGGGCACCAAGGGAAGCAAGCTCGATTTGCTGCTCTCACCCGACAGTCTGAACCCCAGCACTTCCGGTTCGCAGCAAACCTCCATCCCTGGCGTCCAACAGTTTCTCTATGAAACTTTCGGGGCCGATTCGATCTACAACGGGCTTCAGGTCACCCTGCGGCGGCAGTTCCACAGCGGCTTTTCCATGAGCGGCAACTACACGTGGGCGAAATCAATTGACGACGCCGCCAGCGTGGGGGGCAACGGGCGCAACGTGCCGCAGGACAGCTTTGATCTGCACGCGGAGCGCGCCCGTTCAAATTTCGACGTGCGCAACAAGTTGATCGTCAATGACACTTATGAATTTCCTTTCGGGGAGCAGCGCCATTTCCTCAACCGCGGCGGCGTGCCGGCGCGGATTATCGGCAACTGGCAAATCAGCGGGGTCACCACCGTGCAATCCGGTCTCCCCCTGACCGCGCAGGTGGCCGGCAACCAGTCGAACAACAACGGATCGGGCGCGTTCGCTTCCGAGCGTCCCGACGCTACGGGCCAGCCCGTCGACCTGCCGCGCTCGGACAGGACCACGCTCGAATTTTTCAATACCGCGGCGTTTGCGCTTCCCGCCTCCGGCCAACTTGGCACCGCGGGGCGGAACACCATCACCGGTCCGGGCATGGTGAACTTCAACATGTCGCTCGGCCGCTTCTTTACTTTCTCGCGGGAAAAGAACCTACGCGCGCGCTTCAGCATTGACGCGAGCAACATTTTTAATCACCCGAAGTACACCAGCGCCGCCACAACGATCAATGCGCAGAATTTTGGCTGGGTAACGGGTGTGGGGTCCATGCGCGCGGTGACCCTCAGTTTACGGGCGAATTTCTAGTATGGTGCGTCGCGAGTAATGATACTTGCAGCGCCGACCTTTAGGTCGGCACATGACGGGCTAAAGGGGGTGCGGAGAAACCTTCCAAAGCTGTCATCCTGAGCGCAGCGAAGGATCCCTGCATTTGAATTTTCAAGTAACTACAGAGGCCCTTCGTCGGATGCGCCTCCTCAGGATGATAGGATTAGAAGGTTTTTCCGCAAGCTCTAATGCCCGCGCTACAACGGAGAGCACGCAAATCTCATGCACCCTGAATTGAGACAAACCGCAAAAGGCAAAACGCGAAACCGAGCGGTTTTGACTTTTGCGTTTTGCCTTTTGACTTTTGCCTTATCGATCTGCCCAACTGCCTACCTTTCCCAGGTGAAGCCCACGACGCCTGTGTCCAAGAGCCCGCAACAAGCCTTCATCCTGCGCGCTCAGACCAACGAGGTGCTGGTGGACGTGCGCGTCTATGACAAATCCGGCAAGCCCGTTACGGATTTGAAGCCATCGGATTTTCGCGTCACGGAAGACGGCGTGCTGCAAAAGATCGCGGATTTCAGCCTCGAAGACGTGGAGAAGTTGGCGCAAGCGACTGGGGGGAATGAGCAGGCACAGGTCATCGACCTCGCCAAGCTGCCGCCGGAAGTCAATGCCGAACAGGTGCTCCAGGACCATCGTCTTCTGGTTCTTTTCTTTGACCTGAGCTCGATGCAACCCGACGAGTTGATGCGCGCGTTGAAGGCCTCCAGCGATTTCGTGACCACCCGCATGACCCCTGCTGACCTGATCGCCGTGGTCACCTACTCCGCCAGCTTGCGAGTGGTGCAGGACTTTACCAACAACCGCGACTCCCTCAAGAAGGTTATGCGAACGATCCTGGTGGGGGACCAATCCTCCACCCTGGCCACCACCGGGACCATCGGGGAAGCGGGCGGGACAGATGCGAACGGCATGGAAATCGTCACGCAGGATGTTTCCGACGCCTTCACGCCGGATGAAACTGAATTCAACATCTTCAACACGGACGAAAAGCTGGCCGCCATCGAATCGCTGGCCACCATGCTTCGCCGTGTGCCGGGACGGAAGAGCGTGCTTCACTTCTCCAGTGGCATCACCCGCACCGGCCAGGAAAATCAGGCGACGTTGCGGGCGGCCACCGACGCGGCGAATCAAGCGGATGTTTCGCTTTACACCATGGACGCGCGCGGGCTTGCGGCCCTGCCTCCGGGCGGCGATGCCACCTCTTCCAGCCCCGCCGGCACGGGCATTTACTCCGGCTCCGCCATCGCCTCGCAGGTTTCCTCCTTGCAGGGCAGCCGCGAAACCCTGGCCGCCCTCTCCGCCGATACGGGGGGAAGAACCTTTTACGATCTCAACGATTTCAGCCCCGCCTTCGAAGAAGTTCAGAAAGAGAACTCCAGCTATTACCTGATCGGATATTCACCCACCAACACACACACGGACGGCCGGTTCCGGCACATTCGCGTGGAAGTGGCCCGGCCGGGCTTGAAGGTGCAGGCGCGCCCCGGGTACTTCGCTCCCAAGGATTTCCGGCAGTTCACGCGCCAGGAGAAGGAAGTCCAACTCCAGCAGGTGATGGATTTGGATGTGCCGTTTGTTGACCTCCCCTTTGTGGTGGAGACGGCGTACTTCCGCCGCCCGGATAAGAAATTCACCGTTGTTCTAGCTGCCAAAATTCCCGGCTCGCAGGTTGCTTTCCTGAAAAAATCCGGAAAGCATGATACTGAATTTGATTTTGCCTGGAAGCTCACTGATGCTCAGAACCATCCCGCCGGAGGACTGCGCGACACCCTGCCGGTGAGATTGACCGATGAGACTTACGAGGAGATCATTGGCAGCAACTTGTTCTATGAGGGTGAGATTACTCTGCCTTCGGGAAAATATGATTTGAAGGCGGTGGTGCGCGAGAACGAAAGC
>PLWR01000326.1 GCA_003165615.1 Acidobacteriota bacterium
AAATGGGAGCCGGTGTGGGGGCAGTATCACATGCTCGAACGCCTTGGTGAGAGCGTGGAATGCGCGGGCCCCGTGTTGTTCCTTTTCAGCGACGATGCCTCGTTTGTGAACGCCGCGGACCTCGCCATCGATGGCGGTTATTGCAGCATGGGTCCGGAAGGCTTGGGCAAGACCAGCAAGTTTGCCGGTTCGCTATAGTTTTGGATTTTCGACGGAGCGGGTCCGAATGTATTGTGGATAAATGGCAAATAAGGGCTATAGCGGGCTGATGGCCGTTACCGTGCGGTGTTTCCCGTTGCTAAAAGCCGGACAAATAGTCAGGCGTTAACCCCTCCCGCGAAATTCGCGCGTGAAAATCATGCGTGAAATTCGCGCGCGAAAATCATGCGTGAAAATCACGCCTCACACTGCCAGCCGCAGGGTCACAATCTCCCAGGGCTGAATCTGCACATCCAACCCGCCTTGGGAATTGACCGCGATAGGTTGGGGTTCCTCTTCAATCAAATTGGTCCGCCACGCTTTGAGAATCGGTTGGGCGAGGCGCACGTGGGCGTGGGTAAATCGGCCCTCAGCTTCGTAGAATCGCAGGGCGAGGGAATTATCATCCTCGCTCTTTTTGAGTGCGGTCATGATGAGGTTTTCCGGCTCGAGGCGCAGAAACTCTCCCCAAGCTGTTCCTGGATTTCCTGAAGCAACGTCTCCGGAAGCCATGAAGGCAATGAGAGGATAGTTGAAGGCGATGCCATCGCGATAGCGTTCGCGCCATCCGCCGCGATGCGGATAAAGCGCCGTGCGCATACTGTGGTTACCCGCCTGGGTAAAATAGTAGATGGGGTCCCACGCATGGCTGCGGCGCGTCGAGATCAGCACGTGCTGCAGCACCGGATAGCCCACGGGATTCTCCGTCTGGTCAGCGAAGTAGTGGACGGTGCAGTTGGACGCCGCGAGGCATCCAAACTTCTGATAGCGGTCGGAAGAAGCGTCGATCCAGTTGATGGCCTCGCGATAGGGCAAGGGCCAGTCGCCACCATCGTACCGCGAGTTAAACGAGCCGCGCACCTTAGGCGGCAGCAGCGAGAAGTCAAGTTCATCCTTGCCCATCTCCACCGTGCCAAACGGCACCTCGTAGCTCAGCCGGAAATCCTGCGGCAGGTTGATGGGAAAGGCCACACGCAATTCGCGTGAGCGCGTGCCATCCCAGTTTTGGACTTCCACGTCCATCTCCACCCGGTCGAGGGGCGAGTAGATGCGGAACGTCTGCCGCAGGCGGAAGTGTTTGAACTGCGCCTCATGCACTGACGCCGTGAACACCGGCCCGCGCGCTGAATTCACGGTGGAGAAGTCGTGATGGCTGGTTTTTTCGAATTCCGCTGCGGTCACCTGCACCACATCGTCCCAGCCCAGCCCCGGAGCGGTGAACTGCAAGACTTCGCCCCCAAAGAACTTGTCGGTCTTAAGGATTTCCTGTTTCCGGCGCTTATCGTACAAGCGGGAGAGTCCGCCCGCGCCAATCACCGCGCGCAGGCAATCGTTTTCGAGGGTGTTGTCCGTCACCGCCTCCGCCGCCGGGCCCGCCGAATCCGCCGGCTCAAGGTGATAAGTGCGATAACCGACGGAGGGAACATCGCGGGCGATGAAGGCGATCTCCGCATTCGGTTCGCTCGCGGCCGTATTAACAATCTGGTAGGGAATTTCCGTGCCCTCCGGGTCGCGAAGGCGAAACGAAGTCCAACCCGCCGGCTTTTCCACACGGCATCGAACCGCATCGGTGCGCTGCCAGGCAAGCGGGTTATAGACCACCACGCTGGGTTTTTCGGCGGACTTGCGGGGAACCACGCGCGCCAGTTGGGCGGTGGCGCGGGAGAGCAGTTGATTCCCCAGGGTACGTGATTTCTGATACGACTCCACGTAGACGGCGTCGGTCACCGTCCCTTTGTTCCCACCCCAGCCATGGTCGGGCCAACAGTTCGCCTGCCAGGCCTCCGCAAAGGTCCGGGTGGGATAATCCAGCGCTGGGTTCTTCTGCAGCAAGCCGGCGAAAAGCCTCTCCGCCGCCAGGATGTGGTTATGGCCCTCGCGGCCCGCCAGCAGGCCCGCGCGGTGCCCCGGATCATCATAGTTGGGCCAATTCGAAGGCCAATCACCTTTGAGCTCCGTGAGGTTGGGCTGCTTGCGGTCAAAGTCCTCCAAGGTCTCTTGCGCCTGCACAAACCGGATCAGCGGAGGCTTGATCTGCCGGCTTGGCTGGGCGTGGTAGTGCTGATTCCACTTTTCCGCAAAGCGCTTCATCGCCGTGTTCTGCTCGCGCACATAGGGTGGCAGCGAGGGCGGCGGGGGGATGTAATCGGTATTGAAATCGTAGATCAATTGGCGAGGAAGTTTGTGCCGGGCGTAGTAATCATCGCGCTCACTCGCGAATTGCAGCCATCCCTGGTTGTCCTTGGGATTGAGCAGCGGCTCGGCATAGCGGATGGCAAAAACAAAAATCCGTGATCCATCCGGGCCTTCCCAGTTATAAAAGCCCCAGGGGAAGCGCCCTTGCAGCACGTATTTGATGCCCGCCTTGGTGAGAATCTGCGGCATCTGCAAGGACATGGAGGGTGGATCGGTCTTGCAGTAATGAATGCTGTCGCAGCCGGGAAAGTTTTTGCGCAGCCATCGCCGCCCCAGGTAAAACTGCCGCACCAGTTTTTCCGGGCCGACGTGTACTTCCAGGTTCTGGACGTAGCTCGCGCCCCAAACGAATTTCCCTTCGCGCATCAACTGCGCCATCTCCTCCCGCTTTTCCGGATGCCTCTCCAGGAACTCAATGAGGTAAGCTACCGATTCCATCGAGTAGCGGAACTCCGGATACTTTTTGATGAGTTCCATCGCCGGCAGAATCAACTCCGCCGAGCGGTAATCGGCCGTGACCTTTTGCGTGTCGAGCCAACCCAGGTCGTTGTGGTTGGTGGTCAGCAGATCGAAAGTCCCGCCGTCAAAGTAGGAATGGTAGGCCGGCACATTCAATTGGCGGGAGGCGTTGAACCCCGGCGTGCTATCGCTCGCGCTGAATTCCATCTCCGCGTCTTCATAAGGGGAGGGAATCCAGATGTCTTGGCGCAACACGGCTTGCGCGGGCAGGGTCTCCAGCGCAATCGTCATCAGGACTTTTCCGTCGCGCGTGATTTGCAATTGCGCGCCGCGAACCTCCGGCCCCGGGTTGATAACCGCAATCGTGGCGGTCTGCACGGGGTTTCCGTCGTGGACGTCGTACATGGCGTACGCCGTGAGGTCAAACGAACGGAGGTGAGGTTGGGCGAAGATTCGAACTTTGCCCAAACCCGTCCCCTCGCGGCCCGCTTCCGGCCAGATGTCGTCAATCGTAATGCGAACGGATTTGGTCTTTTGCGCCTCGGGGAAGGTGATGATCTGAAAGTAGCCGGTCTCGCGAAGTTCAGCGCTGACCGAGCCGCCCCCGCCCGCGGAACAGGTCACCTTGCGTGGGGTCTGCATCTTTCCACCACGTGTGTACGGGTCATAAACGATTTCATAGGGAAGGGGCTTGGCCTGTAGCCAAATTTCACCCACGACTTTCTCTTCCGGAAAGGTGATTTCCAGCCAGGCCCCGCGGGTTTCCGTGCCGGTTTCCCAATTGGAGTGGAGATCGTCGCCAAATATCCGGGTCGGTATGTAGCTAAAAGTCGTTCTAGGGCTTGACGAGGAGGCGGTCGCCGTCACCCCCAGCGCGGGATCCGCCAGGTTGGGATTGTCGTCCACCATGCCGCCTTCCGCTGCGGAAAGCCGCAGGGGTCTCATCCGGGGGCCCCAGCCCGCCGCCGATGCCCAACCTGTGGCTAACATTCCACTGCTCTTCAGAAAATTGCGCCGATCCATATTGGAAATCCTCCCCCCGTACAGGGTTGCGTGGGAACCTCGATCTGTAGAGGCGGTCTCTGACTTGGCTTGTCCAAATTAGGGCAATAACTTACTTGACTCATCCACCTCTCTGGTTACCGATCCTCTCTTGAAAACTGTCATTCTGAGCCCGTTTTTTGGGCGAAGAACCCCTGTAGTTCGTTCTTTTCGCGCCCCACGAACTGCAGGGGTCCTTCGCTGCGCTCAGGATGACAGTATTGGGGCGTTTTTCCGCAGCCTCTAAAGCCCCTAAATCCCACCCAAGTTCTGCGGCGGGGCTAAANNTCGCTAACTTCTGCAACTAAGCACTTGGCTTGTCCAAATTAGGGCACTTCTGACCGCCGCTACAGCCAACTGCACCATTCGCTCGGTTTGACACAACGCCAAGCGATATTCAGCATCTCGCGTGCCATCCAGTGGCTGAAAGCAGTCGTTGTGGAGGGGACAAAATATTTAGGTTTGTTCGGAGCGATGGTTTGGGCTGGTAGCGCAGCGCGGAAGGCCGGCAACCAAAAAGTCTGCGGGGAAGGTGATCAGAGAGTTGCGATTGAAACTGAGCCAAGGTTTGAAGATAGCAGTATCTGGCTCACTTTCTTCAGGTATGGGCTGGGGGTATCGGTGATCGGAAACTCAAAGACACAGTTCGTAAAGAGAGCATTTTGCAGTCGAACCGGATTCTGTGTGAAGATTATCCGGCAATTTGTGAACTCGCCATTTCCCAGGTCACCGTCGTCGAGCAGTATGGTTTTACCTTTTTCTCGAATTCCTCTCATGAAGCCTACAGATAAGATATCGCTCAAAACGCTGGGTTGCTGGCCCGGGGGCGGTGCATTCGGCGCCATCGTGGAGCTTGCGAATTGAATGAATTGTAGTACCGTTGGCCAATAATCGGGGGTAGATTGGCCGGTTTGCCGCAATTTGCCTGCTATGGCTGTTAACGTTTGCTGGTCCGCTACAGCTTGGTGGCCTGGTTGCTCGATAGCTTGCCGCAATTGCGCCAAAGAATGTTCGAATGTCTTCTGGTCCAAAGAACTGATTTGCTGCAGAGTGAGGGGCGGCAGGTTTGCTTCCACCTTACCCCCCCTTGCTCCGGGATTCACTAACCGATGGCCGAGCCATACCGAATAACTCACCAGCGCAAGGCCTGCGGCAATGGCAATAATCGCAGCGAATCGCTTCATGTGCACCCGAATTCAAAGCCCTCGGCCCAAGGTCAGTAATCCACGCCCCTCCAGAAATTGGGGGTGTTCACAATTTCGTAGCGATCGGGATTGGCGCGCACCAGCGCGTCGGCGGTGGAGTTCCAGGCGGTACCATGGCCGATCGTGCCATTGCCGTACATATTGTTGTCCTGGATGACGGTTTGATCGAGCTGGTAGTTGCTGAAGGCCTGACTGTTCCTGGCATTGGTGTCCTGTTGGGCCCAATAGCCGGCGTGCTGGGCGTCATTGGCGGCTTGGGTGGCATTGTAGCGCGCCGTCGCTTGCGCGCCGATGGCGTGAATGTTATTGATGGCCTGTTGGGTTTGGGCCCGGATGGTCGCGTCGTCGGCCTGCTTGCGCCGCAGGAGCTCCGCATTTTGCTGATTCATCACNNTGGGAAAGAGCGACTGGTGGCGGATGACCATGTAGCCCCTCCACTCGTTGGCCGGCAAGGTCGCGCACATCATTTCGGTCCATGACCGCATACCGCTGCCGTCGGGATCCAACTGCCCCTTCACGTTAACGCACTCTTCGCCTTGTGGCCCCCCCTGGGGTGGCGGCACCTGGTCGATTTTTTCAACCTGAAGCTTTGCCGGACCCAGTCCGCCGGCGCGCCGCCATGCCTGCACCAGGTTCGGGAATTCCCGCGTGAGGTTCCCATGATAGGGATAGAGGATTGTTCCCGGTATAGGTTTGCCGCCCATTCGCCAGAAGTTCTGCTGCCACTGGCTCGATGAGTCCACGGCGTTTTTCATCATGCCGAAGGCAACCACTTCTCCTTGTGGACCTTTAGCTATAATCGTTCCGTGGCCACTGTTTGGATCCACCGTCCACCCATCGGGGGCGCCGATACTCACGGAGTTGTCGGGGGCTGTTACCGTATGCAGGCCGGCGGCAAGGGCCGAGCGCCCACCCGCGGCGGGGGCGGACGCCTGCCCTCCACCGCCCGGATGCCATTCGCTGAACAACCTGTTCAGCATGGGGTTGACGGTCGAGCCGAAGCGCGCCGCATCGTCAGAGACCATGGCCGCTTCGATCTGGTTGGGGCCGGAGGGAGCGGCGAAGACCATGCCCGCCACCTGTTTGTTTCCTTGCGGGTGGTTGACCACCGTGAAGAAGACCGCCACTGAATCGGTGCCGCGCACCTTGAAGACTCTTCCAACTTGCGGCCTTTCGCCGCAGTTGTTGTGCACGGTGCGCAGCACTTGGGCCATCGCTGCCGGCTGGGTGGTCGCCCCGTCCACCAGTCCGTAGACGATTTTGCCGCCCTGGGGATTGTTAATGGTTTTCATCGGGGTTTGGGCACACAAAACAGATGTAGAGCCCACAACGAAGAACAGCCACAGAACTAAAACTATGGGAAACCGCTTGTCAATGCGCATAATCGTCTCCTTAACGTCTTTTACTTGGCAGCCAAATTTGCACTCAGAAAGGCGACCACCTTGGTGATGGAGTCGTTGGCTGCGTCCGCGTCCCATTTAATCGTGGCGGTGCCGCCGATAGCGGCCGGGTCATGATAGGAGAAGGTGGGGCCGGAGCGGTTGAAGTCATGCGTGGCGCCGGCGTATTCCACGGTCGTGAGGTCGAAGTTGAACTTCTTCTTCAGCATGTTTTTGAGTTCGGGAACGGCCTTGCCCTCTCCATAAGAGTCTTCCGTTCCGTAGAAGACAAGGACGGGCACGCCGGTCAATCCGTTACTGTGCTCGATGATCTTAATGAGCGGCTTTGATACCGGGTAGAACGCGGCATGGCAGACAAATCCTTTTTCGCTGCCCAGCCATTTTTGGCGGTTTTCCTCGATGGCGGTCCTCACCGTGATGCCTCCGCCCATCGAAAACCCCATGATGCCGATGCGGTTGGGGTCGATTGCCGGATTTTTTCGCAACTCTTTCAGCGCCGCGTAGGCCATGGGCAGGAAGGTATCGATCTGCGGGCGGTCCATGGGCCCGGTGAAGATGCCGGTTTTGAAGTCCACTTCAAAGATGGCGATCCCGGCGCCCAGCACCGGTTCGCGATAAAGCCTGCCGACCTGGTTGATCCCGGAAGTCCCGTGAACCAGCACGATTGCCGGGCAGGGGCTGGAAGTATTGTCCGGCAAGTAAAGTGTCCCTGACAAAGGGTAGGACTGGCTCTTGTCGAGAGAAGAAAAGTTGATTTTGGTTCCAGCGGAGGATGCTCCCGCCGACATGACAAAAACAGTTAGAAAAACGACGGCAAGTAACCCGACAGATCTCAAATACCTCATCACAAGCCTCCTATTTAATGCGCAATAATCCGAATCCCGCTTCTTGCCAAACCCGACGCGGCGCCAGGTTGGGGACACACCTTGCTCCAGAGTTCAGCGCTCGGGGCCACTTCAAGGGGGAACACCCAGCCGCGTTGTCCGAGGGATGTTTGGAAAGCGATGAACTCAAACCCGTAGTCAAAGGCAGCGCCTCTCTCTTGCGGCACACCGTACGACAAAGAGACTTCACGTGCAGTGAATGTTAGCTGCAAGTTTCCAAGCGTGTCTATGGCATCGGTCAGATTGCGAAGTGACATTTGGCGGGATTTGTCGATTTACCGTTTTGGAAGCCGATGCCGCAGCGCGGCGTAGCCGCCACAAAGAGGTTATTGGCTGGCGAAGTGACCCCTCACCCACCTGCGGGCCGAAGCATCAATTGATTGCAGTTCCTGACTGCCCCTTCGGCGGGCGGAGGCCCGTCCCGCCCGCCGGGACACCCTCTCCCCGAGGAGTCTGTGTGACAACTGCGAGCA
>PLWR01000374.1 GCA_003165615.1 Acidobacteriota bacterium
CGACCATATTGAATTATCCGGGCTTCCAGACTTTGTCAAAGCCGATCAAGCGAATGCTGTTGGTCTCCGAAGAGCACTTCTTTCAAGTCGCTCAACCCAGGTTGACAGGGCGGAGCGGGCGGAATGCCCGTGGCGTGAAGTTGCCGAGACAAAAGCATTCAAATGATCCCGGTTCCTTTGGCAAGCCTCCTCTCTCGATGAAGTAGATGGAGCGGCTGCCTTAGCCATGCAAAACCTCAGCCAAAATTTTCCAATGGAAAAAGTGCTGATTGAAACAATCCTGATGGATCAAGTATGGCCTTATTTACAACGCCAATTTAAAACAGGGTGTAGCTCAGCTCGTAGAGCGCGCGGTTTGGGGCCGTGAGGTCGTGGGGGCAGAACCCATCACCCTGACCATCTCAAAAACTCATCAGGCTGTAATGTCAGTAGTAGACGGCCTCGCTTGGAACGAGGAGGACGGAAGTGCAATTCTTCTCAGCCTGACCACTTCAAGGTTGGACCAGTTCGTCAACCGGACGCCGCCAAAGCAGTTGCCTCAATACGGCCTGCGCTTAAAGCGCAGCTGCCAGGTAACGCATAAACAGCGATACTAAGGTCCCAGCGCATCGGCAAAGTACGTCCGGTGGGGTAGCAGTGCTTGGGCTACTGGCATTTCCAGCCTTACTTTTCGGGTCCGCGAATGCAAAGCATATCGAGCAGCCGGCCCCTCACGCCGGGCCTGGTCGGTGAGAGACCGACCGCGGATGCCAATCTCAATGCGCGCGACGCCACAGTAGACTGGCACCGGCCTTTTAAGCCGATATAGTGTGACTGCAACTGTCACCGGGCGCACCACTTTTTGACCCGGTAGTGTAGCCAGTTAACACGCCTGCCTCTCAAGCAGGAGATCATGGGGGCGGATCCCATCCGGGTCGCCACTTTCAAAAAATTCCTTTGTGGAAGGCAGGCAGATATAAGCTGGCTGCACTGGCTTTGAAACCCAGACCGGTAACCCGGGGCGGGGGCAGTACCCGCGCCTTCCGCCACTTTTTGGAGAGTAAACTGGTCAAGGCGCCAGCACGGTTTGCTAAACCGATGGCCCGCTGTAAAGGCGGGTGTGGGGCGGGACCACTGCTCTCCGCCACTTTCTGAGATGATCGAGTGCCGGCATAGCGTTTGTCCGGAGGAAACGGCATCTTCCCTCAGGAGACCTTCCGATGATCTGGCAACAGCCCACCGGGAAAACGCCGCCTGCACCTTTTTCTGTCCGCGAATGCAAAGCCGCTCGAGCACCCGGCCTTTCAAGTCGGCCCTATCGGATGCGAGATCCGACGCGGATGCCATTTCCTGCCACGTAATTCAATATTCAGAATGCGCGCCCGATTAGCGCGTCGTTGGGGGTGAAAATCCCTCCGTGGCAACCAGCTTTGACAGGCTAAATGCGCGCATGGTGTAGCAGCAGCACACGACCCTCCCAAGGTCGCAGTGGAAGTGCAATTCTTCTTGCGCGCTCAAGATTTTTAGCGGGCCGAAAGCCGGGGCTTATCACGCCGGAACTTTCTCGACCCGTGCAATCCTTAATCCTCAAAATTCTTTTCGTAGCGCTTGCCTAACCAGAGCGTGCCGTCCGATGGTCGGCATCAAAAGGGTGAAAATCCCAACCGTCCCCCATTTCTGGAGGGTTGACCGAGTTCAGTAAGGTGCTAGCTTGGAAAGCTATGGCCGGCCCCTTAAAGGCTGCACAAGAGCGAAGCTTGTACCCTCCGCCATTTCGTATGCTCGCCTGATCGCGCCAACTTTTAAGTATTTCTTAACAGTTGGTGAGGTAAGCTCGTGCCTCCGCAGCAGCCGTTTGGGAGGATCTTCTGCTGTTCACGATATCGTGGTTCTTCACGCTCCCGTGAACACAGAATATGCGTTAAAACCACAAGGTGGGAGCAAGGCCATGTAGGTCCTTAGGTTAGTGCTGACTGTAAGGACGGGTGGGCCGCTCAGTCTAATGATCAGGTAGAACCAGAAGCGCGGCTATGAGGCATACGAGAATCTTATGGATGGTAGGCAGATATAAGCTGGCTGCACCAGTCTCGAAAACTGGACCGGATTCAAACCCGGGGCGAGAGCATTACTCGCACCATCCGCCATTTATTGCCATGTAGTAATCAAAGTAGCACGGCGGCCTGTTAAGCCGTTCGGTCTTGGTGCGAGTCCAAGCATGGCGGCCACAATTTCCATTCGATGGTGGCAGGGATGGCCGTGCGCGCATTCGCGTAGCGGGTTCGATGTCCGCCCACCATCTTAACGCCTCAAAAGTTCCTGGTGGGATTCCAGGTTGAGACTCCACTTTTGCTCCTGTAATTCCAAATTCAGAATGCTCACCCGATTAGTGAGACGTTGGTGGTGGAAATCCATCCAGGAATACCATGTTTCGGTAGCTCAGTTATCAGAGCGGTTGCCTCCTAAGCAACAGGTCGCGGGTGGGATTCCCGCCCGGAACACCAATTTGCCAAGGTAACTCGGCCAGGTAGAGCGCCGGTCTGAAAAACCAGAGCTCATCGGCGCAATCCCGATCATTGGCACCAAGTTTTTGCGGATGTAGTTCAATAGCAGAATGCGGCCTTGCCAAGGCTGAGACGCCGGAGCATAACCGGTCACCCGCTCCACTTTTTACGCTCCTGTAGCTCAGTTATAGAGCGCTTCCCTCCGGAGGAAGAGGTCGCGGGTGAGATTCCTGCCAGGAGTACCAATTCCCGACCCTGAGGCGCGGTCGCTACACGCATTGACGGTGTCATGGTTCAATCGGACAGCCTGCAAACTGGCATCATTGCGGGTTGGGCGGAATTCTCGCGGGTATGGTGTAATAGCAGCCCATGACCTCGCCAGGGTCGAAGCACAAGTGCAAATTTGATTACCCGCTCCAATTTTACTGCTCCGGTAGCCCAGTTAGACAGAGCGTCTCCCTGCGAAGGAGAAGGTCGCAAGTGCAAGTCTTGCTCGGAGCACCATTTCTGTCCGCGTAGTGTAGCCCAGTCAACACGTCTGCCTTTCACGCAGAAGATCACCGGTGCGAATCCGGCCGCGGATACCAATTATGCCTCCGTGCCTCAGCAGCTACAGGACCTGTTTTGTAAACAGGAAATCGTCAGGGCGAGCCTGAACGGGGGCTCCAACGTCCTGTTGGCCGAGCAGCCAGGCGGCGGTCCGCAAAACCGCACAGATCGGTGCAACTCCGATACAGGACTCCATCTTTGTCCGGCGACCGAGCAAGTGAACGGGCACGTCTGCAAAACGTTGCAAGTAGGGCGCGATACCCTGGCTGGACTCCAATTTTTAACGTGGGAGTCGCTTAGCGAGCAAAGCACCTGGGTGACATCCAGGAGATCGCCAGTGCAAATCTGGCTTCCCACACCAATTTTTTTGCCCCTGAAGAATAGAAAGCGATTCACGGCCTTGGTAAGGCTGAGAGCCCGGTGCAAGTCCGGACGGGGGCTCCACATGGAGTCGATGCTACAGTAGACCAGCACCGGCCTTTTAAGCCGACACGGTGAGGTTGCAACTACCTCCGACTCCACCATGTGGGCGTAGCTCAGATAGGCAGAGCGGGTCTCTCACACAGACCAGGTCGCTGGAGCGAAACCAGCCGCCCACACCATTTTTAATGCTCCCGTAACTCAATATACAGAGTACTGCGCTTCGAACGCAGAAGTTGCAGGCGAAAATCCTGCCGGGAGTACCATTTACGGTTTGTCCGGCGCCGCATCCTTATCCTCGCCGTAATCCTCCTCGCTTCCACTTTTAGCGGGAGTATGTCCGCAGCAACCTTGTGGCGTGCATTTATCACAGAGGTTTTTTCCGCAGATGGCACAGTAGTCCATCAGCGCGTAGGATTCGGCCGGCAGTGAAGCCTGGCATCGTTCACAAGTTCTCATAAGCAATTACCAAGACGAAGGGTGTTACAATCCGTCCTTCATATACATGTCGGCGGCGTGACAGTTTCGCTCCGTAGCCCAACAGCAGAGGCGATGGTCTTAGGAACCATACAGTGCGGGCGCAACCCCCGTCGGAGCGACCATTTTTCCAACGAAACCTTTTGGCAGAGATATCGACAATTCATCGTTCCGTAGCTGAGACGAGCAAGCCGCGATGGAGAGAGACTGGCGAAACCGCTGGAAAGCCAGCGCCCATCGGCAGCAGATACGAAATGCTGCCGTTAGCACTCTTTCCCTTTGATGGAGGGGAATCACGCGAGGCAGAGATCACTCGATAGCAGGTGGCCACGGCCGTCGGGTACTCCGAGACGAAAGGGAACCTCCTTTCCGGAACGACCAATGTACGGGGTGTAGTTCAAGCGGAATCGCACTAGATGAGCGCCGAGTGTCGGAGCGTTACCGGCCACCCCACCATTTAAGGCCCTGTGTCCTAAGCGCGAATACAACAGCCAGCGGATTTAAAACCCGCGGATTTGCGGGTGGAAGTCCCGCCAGGGCCACCAATTTCATCCGCGTGTGGTTTACTCGGAATAGCAGACGAGATCGGCTCAAACCCGACCAGCCTTGGAGGTGCAATTCCTCTCACGCGGACCAGCTTTCGGGCATGTGGTTAAGCGAGAATAGCAGATCCCGTCGGTCGAGATCCGGCGAGCCTTAGCGGTGCGAGTCCGCTCATGCCCACCAAATTTCGTCCGGTGGTGAAATAGTATCACGGCTGGCCTACACCCAGCAATCGATGGAGCATAACCTTCCCGGACGACCATTTTA
>PLWR01000750.1 GCA_003165615.1 Acidobacteriota bacterium
TAATTGGTTACCTTTCCCATTTCCTCGGAGATCCCGTACGAATAGGGCGGCTGATTTCGTTGATATCACTCTTAGTGTCGTGTGTCTTTGTTACTCTGATCGTCAAACGTCTGACCGGACGCTGGGGGCCGGCCATTTTTGGAGGGGCATTCTGTTTGGCGCTTTTCTGTTCCGCCGCCTCATATTACGTTGGAATGAATGACCCGCAAATGCTCGCTCATCCCTTCTTTCTTGCGGGCTTATGGCTGTATCTGGGACACATCGACAGCAACTTGCTGATGGCCGCGATCACGGCGCTGTTTGTACTAGGCGGCAACATAAAGCATAACCTTCTTCCGGCTCCGATGGCAGTGTTTATCGATCAATTTTGGATGTCGGGGAGCAAGGCGATGCGGTTCGTGCTGTTCAGCATCATTTTCCTGGGCACGTCGATTGCGATCAACATGCTGGTAGGAGGTCCTTTTTTTGTCGCCAAGCTCCTGACCCCGAGAAACTACTCCTTGTTAAGAGCCCTCGATGATTTTCCCTTCACATACGGAAGCCTTCAAATTCCTTTAATCGTCTCCGCCGCGTGGTCGATTTGGCAATTACGTAGTAAGCAGTTCCGTGTAATTTCCCTCTATTTTATCGTATCTCTGTTGATTGGGATTGCACTGGCAGGAGGAACCGGAGTCAATGTTAATACGTATTTCGACAACTTTCTCGCGATGTCCATCATTATGGGCCTTTGCCTCGATTTTTCCTGGCAGACGGCAATTCCATCTTTGCCGCCATGCGACCTGTGGAGGCTAGCGCCGGCCCTATTACTATACTCCGCCGTGTTGTTTGTGTTTGCCCAATCGCCCTTCGCTAATTTGCCCAAGAACCTCTCCCACTTGCCGGCGAGCGAACGCCAGTTCGACGCAGAGGTTTCGTTTCTCGCCTCCCAACCGGGGCCTGCCCTCTGTCAAAGCCTGCTGCGTTGTTATTATTCGGGGAAACCTTTTCTGTTTGATCCGTTCAACAGTACCAATCCTATTAGGTTTAAGAAGCTGAACGGTCAGGAGATCGTCCAGCAGATTGCCGAGAGGAGATTTGGGGCAATACAAACCAGGTCGCCGGTGACCGAGATCCTTCGGCCTGATGAGCAACTTCCCGACGAAGTTCTGAACGCGATCGATCGCTACTACCAAATAGCTAAGCGGGATCCGGAGTGTGTGATTTACGTTCCCCGTCCGGAACGTATCGATATCGAGCGCCATTGGAGCCCCACACCCCAAGCGGACCAAGAGACGCAATGAATAAAGCCGGGCGCGTAGTCCTGCCCACCTATAGCGAGGCAGAAAACAGTAGGCTTGTGATCCCTCAAATATTTGAGCCGCCACTCGGCGTCCTCCCCAAACGATCACTCGCCGCTTCTTCTTAACTCTCTCACGTTCCACCTCTTGAACTATTGGCATTTGCCCCTTGAACTGTCGCCAGAACAGGCGTCGCCTCCCTTTCACTTCCATCCGCAATGGGCTAAGATTTCCGGGGAGAGAACCATCATGGCACAGCCGGACACGGTCAACAGCGCGGAGTCATCCGCCCAATCCTACCAGCCGGTGCGCGCCCCGCGCGGCACGACGCTCAGTTGCAAGGGATGGCAACAGGAAGCCGCCATGCGCATGTTGATGAACAATCTCGACCCGGACGTGGCGGAGCGCCCGGAAGATCTGATTATCTATGGCGGCACGGGCAAGGCCGCGCGCAATTGGGCTTGTTATCACGCCATCGTCGCCGCGCTGAAGGGTCTTGAGAACGATGAAACCCTGCTGGTGCAATCGGGAAAGCCCGTGGGAGTTTTCCAGACGCACGAATCTGCGCCACGCGTGCTGATTGCCAACGCCAATCTGGTGGGCCACTGGGCCACCTGGGAAAAGTTCCGCGAGCTTGAGCGTCTGGGCCTGATCATGTACGGCCAAATGACGGCGGGGAGTTGGATTTACATTGGCACGCAGGGAATCCTGCAAGGCACCTATGAAACCTTCGCCGCCGCCGCGCAGAAGCATTTTGGCAGCGACCTGGCCGGCAAATTGGTAGTGACGGGCGGCATGGGCGGCATGGGTGGAGCGCAGCCGCTTGCTGCCACGCTGAACGGCGCCGCCTTCCTGGGCATTGAAGTTGACCCGGAGCGCATCAAGCGCCGCATTCGCACGGGCTACTGCGACATCTGCGTCAATTCGTTGGATGAAGCCGTCCGCATCCTCAAGAATGCGGTGCGCCAAAAGCATGCCGTGTCGGTGGGACTGGTGGGCAATTGCGCGGACGTCATCCCGGAACTCGCGCGCCGCGGCATTGTCCCCGACCTGCTCACGGACCAGACCAGCGCGCACGATCCCCTGAATGGCTACGTCCCCTCGGGGCTTGACCTGGAAGAGGCCGCGGAACTCCGCCGCAAGAATCCCGATGACTATCTGAAGCGTTCGTATGATTCCATCGCGCGGCACGTCACGGGCATGTTGGAATTGCAGAAGCTCGGCGCGGCCACCTTCGACTACGGAAACAATATCCGCACCATGGCGTTTGAGCACGGGGGCGTGAAAGACGCTTACAATTTCCCCGGTTTCGTTCCCGCCTACATTCGGCCGCTGTTTTGCGAGGGCCGTGGACCGTTCCGTTGGGCGGCGCTTTCCGGCGAGCCTGCGGACATCTATCGCACCGACGACCTGGNNGCTGGGTTACGGCGAACGCGCCCGGTTCGGCGAACGCATCAATGACCTGGTGGCGAAGGGCGAACTGAAGGCCCCCATGGTGATTGGGCGTGATCACCTGGACTGCGGCTCTGTGGCCTCGCCCTTCCGCGAAACCGAGAGCATGAAAGACGGCAGCGACGCCATCGCCGATTGGCCGGTGCTGAACGCGCTGCTCAATACCGCCTCCGGCGCGAGCTGGGTTTCTTTCCACCACGGCGGCGGGGTGGGAATTGGATACTCATTGCACGCGGGGCAGGTCACCGTTGCCGATGGCACACCGGAAATGGCGAAACGGCTGAATCGCGTGCTCACCAACGACCCGGGAATCGGAGTGGCGCGCCACGTGGACGCAGGCTATGAGGAAGCCAAGACGTTTGCCGAGAAGGCGGGAGTGAAGATTCCCAGAGTGACGAGTGACCTTTGACGTGTGACGAGCAAGCAGAAGGCGAATTTCGAGTTTCAAGTTTCGTTTTTCGATTGCTCGTCACACGTCACATGTCACTCGTCACTTTTCTTTCAGCTCTTTTTCGACGTGACCGCGAAGAACGAGCCAAACTGTTGCTCAACTTTTCTGCTCTTACATTTTGGGCAAGCGATTCGCTTCTTATCGTGTTCGGCCACGGTTAAGATCAGGGCGAACGTCTTCTTGCATTCTTTGCATTTGTATTCGTAACTGGGCATAGGCAAAAACCTCCTGAGGGCGTTGGAAGGGTATTATAGCGTATTACCATGCCACAAGCTTCTCCCCCTCGATTGTTCTTCCGCAATGCCGCGCAACTGGTCACCCTGTCAGGCCCGTCGGTCCCGCGGCGCGGGGCAGCCCTCGGCGAGCTGGGAATTATATCCAAGGGCGGCCTGCTGACGGAGGGAGAGACCATCCTGCGCGTTGGCTCGACGAGCTCGCTGGAGCGCGAGGCGTTGCGACTGGGCGCCGAGGCCATCGACTGCCGTGGGCAGGTGGTCATGCCCGGCTTTGTTGATTCGCACACGCATTTGATCTTCGCCGGCAGCCGGGTGAATGATTACGAGCTGCGCCTGCGCGGAAAAACGTACGAAGAGATCGCGCAGGCCGGAGGCGGGATTCAATCCTCCGCGCAGAAAGTACGGAAAGCCAGTGTTTCATCTTTGGTGCAGCAGGCGGCAAGATTTCTGGACCAGTTCGCCGCGCACGGCACGACCACGGTGGAAGTGAAAAGCGGCTACGGGCTGGACGTCGCGCCGGAATTGAAAATCCTGCGCGCCATTCGATTGCTGCAAGCGGATCAAGCGCTGGAATTAGTTCCCACGCTGCTCGCCCTCCATGCGCTCCCGGCGAGTTTTCGTGGGCGCTCCGCCCAGTATGTGGACCAAGTCATCAAGCGGCTGATCCCTTTGGCCGCGGGCGTTGACGTAGCGCCGTGCTCTAGAGGCTGCGAAAAAACTCATGGGCACTGTCATTCTGAGGAGCCAGCCGGCGACGAAGAATCTCGCGTTGCCTTGAAAACGCTCAGAGCGAGGTCTTTCGCTGCTGCTCAGGATGACAGCATTGGAACGTCTTTCCGCAGCCTGTTCAGCCCGGCACATGCCGCCCTCCCGACCAAGTCGGGACAGGTTCCGGACGGCGCTACAACGGCGAAGAACCAAGTGGTGCGAGAGAAGCTGGCGGAATTCATCGACTGCTTCTGCGACCGGGGCGCGTTCAGCGTGGAAGACTGCCGCCGCGTGTTTGACGCGGGCCGCAAGTTTGGACTTGTGCCCCGAATCCACCCCGAGCAACTTTCGCGCACCGGCGCCGCGCGCCTCGCCATCGAGTTTGACGCTGCCTCCGCCGACCATCTTGACAAACTTTCCGCCGCCGACATTCGCGCCCTGGCGCGCTCAGACGTGGTCGCCACACTTCTGCCGGGAGCCAATTTCCACCTGGGATTGAAGCAGTATCCTCCCGCGCGCAAGCTCATCGACGCCGGTGCCGCCGTGGCGCTGGCCACGGACTTTAATCCCGGCACCAGCCCCACCCTGAACATGCAATTCATCCTGTCATTAGCCTGCGCGCAGATGCAAATGACCCCGGCGGAGGCCATCGCCGCATCAACCATCAACGCCGCCCACGCCCTGCGCCGCGCCCACCGCATCGGTTCACTCGAAGCCGGTAAACAAGCCGATTTGATTGTGCTGGATGTCGATGACTACCGCGAAATCCCCTATTACTTTGCGATGAATCATTGTGCAATGACGGTGAAGCGAGGAAGGGTCATCTACTTGCGGAGTTAGTCCGTGGTCAGTTATCAGTTTTCAGTAAAAGCCCCGCGACGATTCGTCCTCGATCGATGGATGCTGGACGCTAACCCCTGATGTCCTGAGGCGGGGGGAATCCCGGCCTGCTTTATTGTGGAGGGTACGCATGGAACAGATTTCATCAAGCCAGAGCATCCGCTGGACATTCATAGGGTTGCTGGGCGTTGGGGTCGGTAGTGATCCCGAAATCGCACTTCCCGGTGGATTTCATCTATCCGCAAAAACTCCACAACTTTGCGCAGCCCTCGACGCCGGTTTCCTGGGTAATATCCAGAAAACTTGGTGGGCCAAGAACATTGATTGTTTCTTCTGCATGCGGAGTTCGGATCCGCATCTTCTAATCCCTGAAGTGGACCGGTTCCAGAATGGGCTTATGGCTTTGCAGATTATCAAACCAGTGTCGACGCTCGGCACCATTTTTCAAGGTACAGCATATGGCGCCAACTCTCTCGTAATACACTCGGCTGAGCAGAGACCAGATATGTCTGCTGGTGATTGGGCGCAAATGCGCCGTTTCGACGGTAAGTTGATCGCTCAACTTTTCGATCTAGTACCCAAAGTCCTCGTCAGAATGGAAAAGGGGTCCGCCGAAGAGAAAAACGCCGTCAATTTGCTCCAGCTTTCGCTAGAGCACCTTCACCCACTCATTAAGGGTTTGTTTGCAGTGATGGGGCTAGAGGCACTCCTTAATAGCAAGGACCGCAACGATTTTAAGAGGAAGCTATGCGGATGCTTGGGTGGATCAACCCTGGTGTTTCCAGACTGGAATTCGCCGGGAATTGCTCCCCCCAAATACACGGTCGCTGATGTGGCAATTCACCTTTACACATTGCGGAGTAAGATTGCCCATGGGGTAGACCTGCGGAAAGCCGCCCAGGACAAGAATGCACCGGTTGACCTGACGAAGAGAGTGGGGCTAATGGAACAATGGGAATCTCTGCCGTATGCGTCGCTGTTGAGCGAAGCAGCTATCTACATACTTTGCCTTGTGTTGCAAAAGGAGCTTGCGCTTTAGGATATGGGTTCATAAGCCGGGGGATTTCTATAGACCCTTGATCCTTTCATTAACATCGCAAAACCGAAATTGAATCATGTGGTGTTAAGGCCTATACTTTCCCGAATGGAGGCAATGCCGATGACTCGATCTTTTTCTATTCTGGCACTCGGTATTCTGATCAGCACATTTCCCCTTGGCGCAAAACAAGCAGAGCACGATTGGCAAAAGGGCAAACTTGTGTCAACCGACGAATCCCGGTATTTTGCTGGCACGATTGGCTCGGCAAACACGCAGGGGAGTATTCAAGAAACTGGAGACTCTGGGACCTATTCCGGCAACACGACAGGCTCGGATACGGCGGTTTACAGGGTCTACCAAACTTACGTAATTGAATCTGATTCGTACATCTATGTTGCCCGGGAGCACATCAAGTGGAGATGGTCCAAGGCGGCCAACGTCACGGTCAATGGTCCAATCCGCTATGCCCTCGAAAAGGATCACGTGTTCATCCTTGATGAGGACGGTAAGGAGCATGAAGCGAGATTGACAAAGAAGATTCTAAAGGAAAAGAAATAGCTGGAGCAATTCCCGCCTGCTGCAACCGCGAAAAAGATGGGGAAGGGCAAGCACCCGATCCGCCTGAGTTTAGGCAGAAACTTCGGCAAGGGGATGAATGCGCCGGAGATGGATTTGGTTCTGGCGCTTGCGGGTTTGGGCGATGTCGTAGGAGGCTTGCATTCGCAGCAGCGTGTCCATTTTCACGCCAAAGGCCTTTTCAAGGCGCAGCGCCATGTTTCCGGAGAGGCTGGCCCTGCCGTTGAGCAGGCTCGACAGGGTAGGCCGGGAAACCTGAAGCGCCGCGGCTGCCGCAGTCACCGAAAGGCCCGCGGGCGTAATAATCTCCGTCCGAACGAAATCTCCCGGATGGGGCGGGTTCTTCATGGGCATGGCGTTTGCTTCCTCCGTCCTAATGATAGTCTTCCAGATTCACGTCGCAAATTTCGCGCTCCGTGCGGTCGAAGCAGAACGTCAATCGCCGGTTGCGTGTGACGCTCAGGCTCCAGGTGCCTTTGCGGTCACCGGTCAGCGTGTGAACTTTCCAGCTCGGGAGCGAGCGCAATTCCTCGGGTTCCTGCATGTCATCGAGAAATGCCGGCATCTTACGGAGCTTATCCGCCGTTTCGGGGGAAATACCTTTTGAGCTGTCTTGCTCGTAGAGCCCTTTCAGGCCCTTGTGGATAATGTTCCGTATTTTCACCACGCGGAGTGTAGCCCGTAGCCTTACACATGTCAATGGGATAAAGCAGGCGGATGTCACGGCGGCTTTGCGCCGCCAGGTGGCGACGTAAACTCGCCGCCATCTCTGCCAGGTGGCGGGGTAAACCCGCCGCTACGCTTGCAGGAGCCGACCGCGATTCGGCCCTACATCCGCACATGCCGACCTCAAGGTCGGGGCTAGGTCGTGTCGGGCAAAAGCCCGGCGGTGCGTTTGCCCCCCTCGCCGTGCCCCCGACACTCCCCCGCATCGTTATCGGCGGGTGGGGTGATGCGGATGAAGAGTTCTCAGCGTACAAACGCCGTGGGAGAGCGGATGCTCCCGGCTGAGCGGCCGGGACTCCCGCGCCACGTTTCCGGCTGCGACAATCTGTCTCTTGACAAATAGTAGGCTAGTATGTATACTGGACGGGCAGTTCGATGCGAGGCGCTGTGTTGATGAAGACATAACAACTGTCTTCTTCGTATTCGCCATGGTTTCCAGAAGACGATTCCTGATAGCATGATGATCCATGCAAACTCTTATCGAATGCGTTCCCAATTTCAGTGAAGGCCGCGACCCCGCGGTGGTGGACGCGATCGTTCACGCCATACTCGCCGGGCCGGAAGTTTACCTGCTCGATCGCGAGATGGACGCCGACCACAACCGTTCGGTGATCACTTTTGTTGGAACTCGTGAAAGCGTCGGTGAAGCGGCGCTGCGCGGCATCGGCAAAGCGGCGGAATTGATTGACCTGAACCATCACCAGGGAGCGCACCCGCGTTTGGGCGCTACCGACGTCGTACCCTTTGTGCCACTCTCGGGCGTCACACTGGAAGACTGCGTCCACATCGCGGAATGGGTGGCGGAAGAAACCTGGCGGCGATTTAAGATTCCCACCTACCTTTACGAAGCCGCAGCGCGCAAGCCGGAGCGCGTCAATCTGGAGAACATCCGGCGCGGCCAGTTCGAAGGCGTGCGCGAGGAGATCGGCAACAATCCCCATCTCCACCCGGATTTCGGCGAGGCGGCGCTGCATCCCACGGCGGGCGCTACGGTGGTGGGGGCGCGCAAATTCCTGATTGCCTACAACATCAACCTGAGCACACCGGACGTTGCGCCCGCCAAGGCCATCGCCAAAAAGATTCGAGCCTCGAGCGGCGGATTTCCCTGCGTGAAGGCGATGGGAGTGGAATTGAAAGCCCGCAACCTGGCGCAGGTGTCGATGAACCTGACGGATTTTGAAACCACCTCGCTGGCAAAGGTTTTTGAGACGGTGGCACTGGAAGCCGCGGCGCTCGGCATTCAGGTGGTGGGCAGCGAGATTGTGGGCCTGGTCCCGCGCAAGGCACTTGACGCCGCTGCGGTACACTTCCTGCGTGTCGAAACTTTTCGTCCGGAATTGGTGGTGGAGAATCGCTTGGAACAGATCCGGGCAGATCGAAAATCAAAAATCGAAAAACGAAAATCGTACGCCGACCTATCGGCAATCGGCAATCGACAATCGGCAATCCCGCAAGCCCCGCTGCGAGCGATGGTGGAAGAGTATGTGAACATGGTGGCGGCTCCCACGCCGACTCCTGGTGGCGGCAGCGCGGCGGCATTCGCGGGGGCGCTGGCGGCGGGTTTGGGGGAAATGGTTTGCGGCGTATCGCTGAAACGGAAATCGCTCGCTGCCCATCACGCGGGGTTGGAAGCGACGCGCGCGCGCCTGGCCACATTGCGCGAGCGGCTGATGGAAATTGTCGATCTCGATCCGCAGAGTTACGAGGCCCTGATGCGGGCTTTCAAGTTGCCCAAATCCACCGAGGCGGAGCAGACCGCGCGCGACCAGGCAATCGCGGAAGCCAGCCAGCAGGCTTCGATGGCGCCTTTGGAGACAGCGGAGTTAGCGGCGGCCGTGGGGCGTGAGATTGCGAGCCTGGCGGGGATTACCATTCCACAAGCGGCGTCGGACCTCAGCGTGGCATCGAGTTTGGCGGAGACGGCGCGGCGTGGGGGAATCGAAAATGCTCGCGCCAATCTTCCCGGCGTTCGGGACGATAATTGGCTTAGGAGCGTTAAGGCTCGGTTGGACATTGTGGATAAAGGGCAGATAAGCGGTGATGAGGACCACAAGACACTGCGCGGGCAGCCACTACGGTAGAGTGCCATGGCGTGAAATCCCGCTTACCGGGTAGTGACAGAATGCCTGCGTCCAGACCCAGGTGGGGTGTCCGCAGTTGCAAATCATTTGCAATTAGGGACTTTCGGTCACACTGACTTTTCACCATATTGGCCTCGGGTCTGGACCTCCTCTTGCCCTACTAAGGGTACTATGCGAGACGCCGCGAACTTTGCCTCACCGATGAACCTCTACGAAGCTGGCGACGATGCCGAGCTTAAGATCCTTTTAATCACTGGTGGTTGGGAAGTTCGTCGTTCCTTCAACCAGATTGGCATTCAGCCCGGCGACCACGTGCGAGTTTTGCGCCACGCGCCTTTTGGCGGCCCTCTGGTGATCGACAACCAAGGCACGCACGTTGCGGTCGGCAAGCAGCTTGCAGAAAAGATCCGAGTCGAAGTCCTGCTGTGAAAGTCGCGCTGGTCGGCCAACCCAATTCAGGCAAAAGTACCCTATTTAATGCGGTTGCGGGCTATCGTTCGCTCACCTCGAACTTCGCCGGCACCACGGTTGAGTACACCCGCGGGCAGGCGCGGGTAGGCGGCGTAGTTCTGGAACTCATTGATCTGCCTGGACTTTACTCCCTGACGCCCACCTCCCCGGTGGAAGAGGTCAGTCGCGATTATCTATTGGCTGGCGATTGGGATGTCATTATTAATGTGGTGGACGCCTCGCAAATGGCTCGCAGCCTGGAACTGACCCTCGAACTGCTGGACTTGCAATCGCCCATGGTGCTCTGCCTGAACATGATGGACGAGGCGGCGCGCAAAGGCATGACCATCGACACTCACGCCCTGGCAACTGCCCTGGGAGTGCCGGTGGTGGAGGCCATTGGAGGGCGCGGTCGCGGCATACTTGAGACCTTCCGCACCGCGCAGGAGGTCGCCGCCAGCGGCAATCGCCCGCCCGCCTTCGTCTATGCGCCGGACGTGGAAGGCACGATTGAAGAGCTTGCGGAGAAGATCGCCGCCAGCGCAACGGGGCAACCGGTAGCCATTGCCAAGCAGTCAGGAGCTAGTGTGGTGTCCCGCGTAATATTTGACGATGGGAGAATGGACGGACCCCCTCACCCCCCGGCCCCTCTCCCCCAAGGGGGCGAGGGGAGAGTTGATTTTCCCGCCCTCGCCCCC
>PLWR01000011.1:0-2911 GCA_003165615.1 Acidobacteriota bacterium
CCGAGGGCCGGCCCACGGTGATGCAATTCTTCGACAAATTCAAGGAGCGCCTCTACCCCGTCGGTCGCCTCGATTACATGAGCGAGGGGCTGCTCGTCGTCACCAACGATGGTGAACTGGCAAACCGCCTCACCAAGGCCGCCTCGGGCGTGGAAAAAACCTACCTGGTCAAAGTCGCCGGCCAGCCCACCGAAGCCGAGCTCGACATTCTCCGCGGTGGTGTCGCCATAGAACGTGGCAAGCCCGGATCGTCGCAAGTGCGCACCTCGCCGGCCCGCATCCGCCAGGTCCGCCAGGGAGACAATCCCTGGTACGAAGTCGTCCTTATCGAGGGTCGCAACCGCGAGCTGCGCAAAATGTTCGAGGAGATCGGCCACTTCGTCGAGAAAATCCGCCGCGTTGGCTACGGCCCTCTGGTCCTCGATCAGGAACCGGGCAATCTGCGCGAACTGCAACCGGAAGAGGTGGAGCTGCTGATGAAGGCCTCTGAAGGGAAACTGCGAATCCCCAAATCCAAGGATCTCCGCCGCCGTAACCTGCTCGATGCAGGCCTGTTGCCCACGGTTCTCCCCAAACCCAGCAGCCGTCCGCGTCCGACCATTCCGTTGATTGAACCTCCCACTACGCCCGGCCATTCCGGCGACTTCCGACCAAAGAAATTAGCCGCAGATCGTTCGGCTCGCCCCACTCGCACAGCAGACTCATACGCCAGCGGCGCAGCGAATAAGCTCTTCCGTCCAGACCGCCCCACGCCAGAGGGATTCCGTCCCACCGCACGGCCAGACTCACGCCCAGCCCCACGCCCAGCCTGGAAAAAGGACGACCGCCCCTCCCGTCCGCCCACCCGTTTTTCCGCGGCTCCGACCGGCGCATCCCGTTCTTTCACCCCCAAACCAGCCTGGAAGAAGCCGGAACGCTCGGAACGCCCGCCTCGGCCCGACTTCAAGCGCACTTCAGCGCCTCCTCGCCGCGAAGCTCCGGTCCGCGATTTTCACCAAGACCTCAGCCCCGTCCGTCCGCCCAACCTTCACATTGAGGAGATCACAGGCTCTGAGCGTCCCAGCACCAGCCGTCCGCCAGCGAGTCGGCCCACTTCAAGCCGGCCCAGCGCTCCACGCTCCTACTCAGACCGGTCTGGCCCAGGCCGTCCTGGATCAGAAAGGCCCAGGCCCTACCGTTCCAATTTCGAAAGGCCAAATTCTCCCGCCCGCCCCACTTCCGCGCGTCCCACCCGCGGTGAAGGCGGCCTTGCGCGCCCCTTCACCACCAGCAGCGGCAAGCCCCGCCCCGGCGGCGCACGGCCCAGCAGCAAGCCCGGCAACTTCGCCAAACCCGGCGGCTTCAAATCCTATGGAGCCAGGCCAACCGGCCGTTCCTCAGCCGGCCCAGCCAGGGCTTCCTTCCGCCGCGGCGAGGGCCAAAGCTCATTTACGCCCCGTCCGCCCAGGCCCTTCACTCCGCGCACCGAGGGTGAATCCAGTTACCGTCCCGCAAAGGCGAAACCCTATTCCAGTTCTACTCCGCGTCCCGAAAGACAGGCCGGCGCCGGCTGGAAGCCCAAGACCCGCTACGGAGGCGCGGGCAAACCTGCCTCCGGATCGCGCTCAAAGCCCAGGCCCGGCAGTTCCGCCAAACCCAGTCACAAAGTCAAACCCAGCGGCAATCGCACCGGCGGCAAACCCGGTGGAAAGAAGCACAGCTAATCTCTGGCAGTTATTGGAATTGACGGGGAACGGAACTTTTACCCTTGGCGGCGTT
Source organism: Acidobacteriota bacterium (assembly GCA_003165615.1). The sequence continues at coordinate 1,759 of PLWR01000011.1, forward strand.
TCGAGGAAGATGCGAAGCGAAAGGAAGAAAGCTATTGGGGATTACGACCAGGCAAGCCGTCCGTTGCCGCCGAACTGTTCATGAGCCGGATGAATCCTGGACCAGGCCGCGCCGCCTTTGGCGCTTTCGGGGGCTTCTGCATCCACTGGCGCCAGCTCCGTTGCATTTACTTCCACGGAGACGCTTTGCATGATGAGGTCCATTGTCAGCACGACGCGCAGGCTATTCTTCAGCCGCAATACGACCCCCTCCATTCCTGCAAGGGCGCCAGATTGAATCCGGGCGCGCTGTCCCACGATCAGCAATGGGTGTGGCTCGGCGTGGCGAAGAGGAAGGCCAATGCGAAGCGCGTCAATCTCCTCTTCCGGCAACGAGGCTGGTTGCCGTCCCGTGCCGCCCACAAAGCTCAGAACCCCCGGCACTTCCAGCACGCGGACTCGCTCCCTCCGGTCGATCCGAACGAATAGATAGCCGGGAAAGAGCGGCAGATCCACAGTGACCCGCGAACCGTCACTCCACTTGCGATGCACGCTGTAGAGGGGTAGATAATACTCTATCTCCTTCACGCTCAAGTATTTCCCTACGCGTTTCTCATGGCGTGGCGAAGTGTAGATGGCAAACCACTTTGGCGCAATACTGATCTCTGGCGAAGATTCTCTGCCCAGCTCGTGATCAGGTAGCAAAATCTTCCGGCTAGCAATCGCAGACAATGTCTCCTCCTCAAATGGGTGAGAGATTCTTCCAGTGATGCGACGGGCGCTAGTGAATTCGCCTGCGCCGGTTTCCAGGAAGCCTGATGAACAAAGCCGTTTGCATACCGCGACTCAAACAACATTAGAGAACAATTCAGCAATAGTAAAGAGTGCGAAGATGCCCCTGGCCCAATCTTCAAGAATAGTAATCTGCTCAATACGGGGATTTGAGAAATGGTTTCAGAATCTACGTCCGAGTTGTTCCAGATTAGCACTCTTCACGGTCTTCCGGTCAACTGGAGCCTTGTTCGGAACCAGTAGATCCTCCATGTTACACACTGCCCGTTAAAGCGGTTCTCCAATCGCTGTACGCCGAAACCACAATCGTTCAGTGGATTTTTCCTTTCCGGGGTCCCCAGCGAGCGATCTTTGCTCAATGGGGTGGAAGTTAAAGCCACCTT
>PLWR01000011.1:2985-4429 GCA_003165615.1 Acidobacteriota bacterium
TCTCTCCCCGACCATTATTTTCAATGACTTATGAATCGGTGATCCAGACCCACTGGGATTGGCCTAGGTACCCTAGCGCCGGAAGTCGCGTCAACTTTGGGTTTCTCGCCGAGTCCTGGATGCAGGACCATCTACAAAAACATCCACAGTCGGAAGAGACGATTCGGTGATAGTGTCCAGCCGGCCAAATTGGCTCCGCTCCCCATCTGTTTGATTTAACACTAGATCGATATTTTGGCGAGCAACAGGCTATTCCGAGGATTCTGGTTAGCCAAGAATTGACCGGGTAACCTGGGCCTACAGTATCTGCCTGTAGTCCCTGAACCTCGTCAGCTGGAATTTAGTCTGAGGGTGTTCCCCATGGAACTTTGATCGCGTCGTGAAGTTGCAAAGTCACTGAACCTGCCAAGCCAAGAAAGGGGCCAGGAAGATTCTGATCGGCCGTTCGCTGACGCCTGAAAATGTCCGCTACGCAGTTCTTCACAACAGGTACTACAGGAAGCGAGGAGTCTGATGCCCAAGACAACAACAATTGCTTCTCATCAAAGCCGACCGTGGCGTGAATCGCAAGCGAGTGCGGCCCCGAGTCTTTCCATGCAGTTTTTCCTATCTGAGTGGACACATACACGTTGTAGTCAGCTATATTGCTCTTGTCTTCAAAGAGAATAGGTTTGCCTTGATCCACAACAATGTTGTTAACGAATTGATTGCCCGTTGAGGTTAATTTACGTCCGTGCAAGGTACGATCGGTGGCTACCTTAGCTATTACCAACTCTTCGATTACATTCGCAAAAAAGTTGTGCGCCACGATTGTATTGTCCGTATCGGCTATACGCACTCCCTCCCCGTTGATGTTCCACATGAAGTTGTTATCCACCATATTCGCCTTCTGCTGCCCGGACGCCTCGACCCAGATGGCACCTTGCATCGTGCTGACGTCCTGGATTACATTCCCGGTGACACGCGAGTTCTGGTTGTCCCAGTCCAGCCAAATAGCATCACCGCCCTGCATGTCAGCAATGTGATTGTTACGCACTAGGGTGCCATCGTTACCAAATAGTTTGATCGCGGCCACTTCCCAGTGATACTCCACATCCTGCCATCCGCAATGAACAACCTCATTCTCTTCCACCAATCCGTGGGGGCCGGCAGGTCCGTGCATTCCCGCCGTACCGCAATCGTAAATCCGATTTCTTCGCACGATTAAATGACCAGGATCTGGCTCGGGGCGGCCACCTTGGCCTTTGTGTGGGTAATATCCCATTTCGATTCCAACCGAGTTCACATGCTGGATCGTATTATCTTCGATAATCCAGTGATCGTTTCCCATCGTGGACAGTGCGCCATCTCCAAACCCGTTCGCACAGTCTTCCAAGATCAATCTACTCACTCGAATGTAGGCCAGTCCGGCAGTTTGAGGCTGAATGATATGCCCCTGCACCGC
>PLWR01000561.1 GCA_003165615.1 Acidobacteriota bacterium
GCACCGGGACGAATTCACCCTGGCCCCATTCTCCCGATTCTTGACACTGGGCACTACCGCCGATAGAATGAGGTGAGGAGTTATCAGCCGCGAACTTTCTGATATCTTGTTAGTTAGGGCCAATATGAAAGGGCAGAGCGACCTATCAAATCGGTGCCGGGAGATCCTGGTGGCGTTAGTTCGCCAGTTTATTGCCAGTGGTAATCCTGTGGGCTCGAAGTCATTAGCCGCGCAGATGCCCTCCCCGGTCAGTTCGGCGACGATTCGCTCCCTCCTGGTGGTTCTGGAAGAGGGCGGTTTTCTGGAACAGCCGCACGTATCGGCGGGACGCGTCCCCACGGAAAAGGCCTATCGCTATTACGTGGACCGCGTGGTGACGGGCGTGCGCCTGGCCCCTGACACGGAGCGGTACATTGACCAGACTTTGCGGTCCGACGGCGACCGGCTGGAGCGCCTGATGGTGAACGCTTCCCGCACCCTTTCCGAGGTTTCACACAACGTGGGCCTGGTGCTGGCCCCGGCGCTGGAAGAAAAGCTGCTGGAGCACATCAAGTTTATCAATCTTCCTGACCGCCGCGTGCTGGTGGTGATCGTTTCCAAGCCCGATCTGGTGGAAAACCGCGTCATTCGCCTGGAGGATAGCTTTACGCAGGAGCAGCTTGACCAGGCCGCCAACTTCCTCAACGGGGAATTCCACGGCTGGTCGCTCGGCACCATCCGCCTGGAGATTTTCCAACGCATGGAAGCGGACAAGATCCTCTGCGACCGCCTGCTGAAGAATGTCGCCACCCTCTTCATGTGGGGCGCGCTCGCCGAGGAGGAGACCGGCGGGCTGATTGTGGATGGCACGGCCAAAGTCCTGGAGCGCCCGGAATTCGCGGATGTGCAGAAGATCAAGCAATTGGTGAAAACGTTGGAGGAAAAGGCCAAGCTGGCAGGGATCCTGGAAGCCTGCCTGCAAACCCCGGAAACGGGTGTGCGCATCCTGATCGGGCGGGAGAATTCCGAGAAGCAGATGCACCATTGCACATTGGTGGTGGCGCCCCTGCACTACTGCAATCGTGCCGTGGGCGCTCTGGGCGTGGTGGGCCCCATCCGCATGGAATACGATCGCGCCATGAGCACCGTCGAGTATGTGGCCGATCTATGTAGTCGAATACTCAGCTCCAATTAACCCCGATTTGCCCGCCTCCGGGTTGGGCCGCCCGCGCCGCGGCGTGCCGCATCGTGGAAAACATGGAATCTATGGATAAGGAAAGAGACGTCATGATGACTAACCAACCCGGCGAGGCCGGGGAGAACGAACCGGCGGCCACGGAGGAATCGGCAGCGGCCGGGACCGCTGCGCCGGGTTTGGCGGAAGCCTGTGAAAAAGCCCTGGCCGAAAACAAGGATCTCTATGACCGGCTGCTGCGCAAGCAGGCGGAGTTGGACAATTTCCGCAAGCGCACGCAAAAGGAAAAAGAGGAGATCCGCCAGCATGGGGCGGAGGACTTGATTCGCTCCCTGTTGCCCACCCTCGACGGTTTTGAGCGCGCCCTTCAACATCGCGACGACAGCGTTCCGGAAGCTTACTACCAGGGCCTGGAACTCATCTACCGTGAACTTCGTGAGGTACTGGGCCGCGCCGGACTGACGGCGCTCGAAACCTCCGGCGAATTGTTTGACCCCTACCTGCATCAGGCGGTGGAAACGGTAAGCGCCCCGGGCCGTCGCGAGCACGAGATTGTGGAAGAGTTACAGCGCGGCTACAAACTGAAGAACAAGCTCCTGCGCCCGGCGATTGTGAAGGTGGCAGTGGGAGGCGGGGATTGAAGCAAAAGCGCGACTACTACGAGGTTCTGGGCGTAGCGCGGGAAGCCTCCGACCAGGAAATCAAGAGCGCCTATCGCCGCCTCGCCATGCAGCACCATCCCGACCGCAATCCCGACAAGCAAGGGGAAGCGGAAGAGAAGTTCAAGGAAATCACCGAAGCCTACAGCGTGGTGGCAGACGCCCAGAAGCGTGCAGCCTACGACCGCTACGGACACGCGGGTGTGAGTGGCGCCGGGGGCGGCGGACCGGACTTCAACTCCACCATCTTCTCCGATTTTGAAGATATCTTTGGCGACTTGTTCGGTTTCGGCGACGTTTTTGGCCGCACGGGCCGCGCACGCAGCCGTAACGCGGGCGGCATCGATCTGCGCTACGACCTGGAAATCAGCCTGGAAGAAGCGGCCACCGGCCTCGAAACCAAAATCAAGATTCCGCGTTGGGAGGCCTGTAACACCTGCGGGGGAACGGGCGCCAAGCCGGGGAGCAAACCCGCGCATTGCCCCACCTGCGAGGGGCGCGGGCAACTTCGCCACCAGCAGGGATTCTTTACCGTCACCCGCACCTGCCCGCAATGCCAGGGGCTGGGACAGGTGATTCGCGATATGTGCGGTCATTGCAAAGGCGAAGGCCGTGTGAATGCGGATCGCGTGTTGGATTTGCGGATACCGCCCGGCGTCGACGATGGCACCCGGCTGCGGGTAACCGGCGAAGGTGGCGTGGCCACACGCGGCAGCGCTCCCGGGGATCTCTACGTAATACTAAAAATCCGCGAGCACGAGTTTTTCGAGCGGCGCGGCAATGACCTCTACTTCACCATCCCGGTTTCCATCTCCCAGGCCTCCCTGGGGGCGGATGTCGTCGTACCCACCCTCCGCGGAGATGAGCGCCTGCGCATTCCGGAAGGCACGCAGAGCGGTTCGGTCTTTCGCCTGCGCGGTTTGGGCATGCCCAGCCTGGAAGGCCGCGGCCACGGGGACCTCTACATTTCCGTCTTCGTTGTAACTCCCACACGCCTGTCGCGCGATCATCGGCGCTGGCTGGAAATTCTTGCCCCCTTCGTGCGCGTTGATAACCACCCCATGGAGCGCCGCGCCGCCGAGAAAGTCAAGGATATCTTTGGATAATTTTGGATTTTAGATTTTGGATTTTGGATTAAGACCCGCCCTGCTTCGCGCTGCCCCTCCTTAGGGAAATTATCCAAAATCCAAAATCGAAAATCCAAAATTACCTGGGCTGGCGGAACCAGCGGAAGCCAATGGTAAGCATGCTGCTGTTGAACCCCATGTTGGGGGAAGCCAGGTCGGCGTTGGACATGTGGATGGTTCGCCACTCGATCACCAGGGCGCGTTGCGGCCGAATAAAGTATTCCAAACCGAATCCGCCCTGCGGCGTAAACTGAGTGAATCCATTTACTTCCGGAACGTGATTGCTCAAGGGAGTTCGCTCGACGCCGGCGCCGGCATCGAGGAAGGGAACCCATCGGCCACGGTCTCTGCCCGAGAACCGGAAGATCACCGCATCACCCAGCCGGTAGGCCCCGCTGGGGTGAGCCACGCCCCCGAGAATCCCCTCGTCGATGATCTCAAAGCGCTGCACCGGGGTGCGGTGGAAATCATGCACGATGAAGCCGATCTGCGGCTGGGCAATGAGCATCTGGATGTGCGATACCTCGTGCCAATCCAAGCCATACTCCATGGAGTATCCCACCTGTGCGCCGAAATCCCAATGGCCACGATTGGTGGAATATTTAAGCGTTTCGTTGGTGGATGCCCACACCGGCAGGGACCCAGGCGGGGGACTTTGCGCTGAAAGCTGGGATGGGGCCAGGAGGAAGCAGGCGGCAAAGAGGGCAAATGCCCCAAGACTCGCCTTCTGAATGACCCAAATCACCGTAACCCCCCGTACGCCTCAGGTTCCTCAGTTCAAATGGGCCATTACCCACCGATTCTCTTTCTGCCCCGACAGAATAGCAAAGGGCGGGGAAGTTCCGGGGGAATTTCTCTTTGATCCCGGTGACGGTAAGAGTTTCACACCGAGGCCACGGAGTTCGTCTGTGTCCTCTGGGTAAAATCTTTTTCCGGACACAAGGGACACAGAGAAATGCGTTTAGGTTGCGGCGATGGTGCCGTGTCCCGACTTATTTCAACACAATTTGCCTCATGCCCGGCCCGCTCAACGCTGGTGTGCCACGGCGATTCTATGATATAAAAATAGGTCGGAGCATCAGCGGGGCTGGGAGCGCATCAAATTGGCTGTGGCTGACGAGGGAAAAGAGACGAGCACTGCGCATAAGTGGTTTCTTGAGACTCGCTACTGGCTGCGTGATCTTATCTTGTCGGTGCTTTTGGCCTTTATTGTTATTGTCTTTCTTTACCAGCCCGTGCAGGTGGAGGGCACCAGTATGATGCCCCGCCTGGAAAACCACGAGAGGATTTTCATCAATAAGTTCCTCTACCGATTTAAGCCCATCGAGCGGGGTGACGTGGTGGTTTTCCGTTATCCGCTCGATATTTCCAAGTCGTATATCAAACGGGTGATCGGACTGCCTGGGGACGAGGTGATTATTCACGATGGCCACGTGCAGGTGAATGGCAAGCCCTTGCGCGAGCCTTATGTTCTGCCCAGTTACCTCGACAATCAAAGTTACCCGCCGGTGCGCGTCGAGCCGGATCATTACTTTGTCCTGGGCGATCATCGCAACTCCTCGAACGACAGTCGCGAGTGGGGCACCGTCGATCGCCGATACATCTACGGCAAGGCCGTCTTTGTGTACTGGCCGATGAGCCAGGCGGGATGGGTAAACTAATCTGGTGATCAGGCGATCGGGTGATCGGATGGGCAAAAGGTCAACATTGCGTGGATGGTTTAATGTTCACCCGATCATCGGATCACCTGGCCTCCCGATCAAGGAGAGTGAATGGACGCGATTCTCGCCCTAGANNCTTCTCTTTCCGGCTACCAGGAAATTCTCACCGACCCTTCCTATTCCGGGCAGATTGTAATCCTTACCTATCCTCACATTGGGAATTACGGGACGAACCTGCTGGATTGCGAATCCGCGCGGCCTTACGCGGAAGGTTTGGTGGTACGTGAGCTTTCCGAATTGGCCAGCAACTGGCGCTCGGAAGAAGAAGTTCCCGCCTTCCTCGCGAATTACGGCATACCCATCATTTCCCACATTGACACGCGCGCCCTGGTCCGTCACTTGCGCAAGTACGGCGCCATGCGGGGAGTTGTCTCCACGATTGATACTGATGCGCAGGCTCTGGTGGAAAAGGCCAAGGCTTCTCCGAGCATGGTCGGCCTCGATCTCGCCAGCCACGTCACGGCAAGCTCGTCCTATCGGTGGACAGAACCCTCGCGCCACATTCTGGCGGGAGAAAATGGACCGCCCATCGAGCCGCGATTCCACGTGGTGGCGT
>PLWR01000515.1 GCA_003165615.1 Acidobacteriota bacterium
CCAGGAGTTGTAATTGCCGCTTTCAGGGTATTCCAGCAACCCGTCGCCGTTCACATCCATGGCCAACATCTTCGTGGCCCAGGCTTTCAGCCCGAAATAGTTTTTTCCCAGCCAGGCGTGATCCTTGCCGGCCCGAACGTAATCGCCAGCGGCAATCAGGAGTGAGGGGTAGGAATCCATAAAGCCGCGACTGGCCATGCTGTCGTAGCCCTCCATGCCGATGCCTTTCAATCCGTCCAGGTAGCGGTCGAGCGTCTGGCGAACCATATCGAGAGCCGTCAGCCCAGGCGCGAGCGGCGGCGTGCGCACGGCCATGGAAGAGTACTCAAAAACGCTGCAGGGGCAGGGCCCGCTAACGCTGTTGTTGGCCAGCACGCGCTGGCGAGGTTGCAGTTGAAACATATTCAACCAGTTGCGCCGAAAGCCGTCAAATCGCGGGTCGCGCGCGATCCCTGGAACCTCGGGATAAATGGCAACGACTTCCAGATCGTAATCAACCTCGCGTACACTGGAAGTGGCAGGAGAGAAGGTGATGCGTACATAATTGGCAGGACTTTCCGGTGGAGCTCCGCTTCCGTGCAATCTTTGCGCGTCGAAACCCAGAGCTCGAGCCCCGCTGGTGCGCGAGGTGATGCGCAAGGTGCCAAGATCGGGTAGGTGAAGAAGCGCCGGGAGCCGCACGGTGCTGTCGTCGTTGATGATCCCCAGCAGGGTGGCATGATTGAGGTAGGGATCGAAATTCAGCACCAGTGGCGGTGGGGGGCCACCGGCGGCAAAGTATGAGCGCAAATGAATATGGCGTGCGGAGAACTCAAACGTCCATACGGGGGGCGTGTTGGCGGAAGCGCCCGTGGGACGGTACTCAAACGTCGAGCCGGCTTGCCGCAATTCGTAGGTCGCCTCTGCCGGGGCCGGCGGCCGCAGCGGATTCACGCTGAGCTTTCCCTTTCCCAGGGAATCCAAGGCGAGCGCGGCGAAGGCGGGCTGGTCTGGTGCGAGCTCAACGCGCATAAACGCCGATTGATACTGAGGCGCATTAGCCGGCTGTGCCGCAACACTCGCGACGGTCAGCAGAATTGCCGAAATGAAATTGGCGAAACCTTTAGACACCGATCGTCCTCCGCGCATGTGGGTATTGTCAGCTCGCTGGAAGTTTGTGACCGAGAAAGATAGTGTGGCGGGGGCCGCCCTTTTTCAGGCGGCCGCGGACGCGCTCCACCTGGACGGCGAACCCGCCATAGCGCAGGCGCTGCTCGAATTTTCGATCCTCTCGGGCAGACCAGACGGCCAGCACCCCACCCATCTTGAGAGCTGCACGCGCGGCGGCTATTCCCCGGTCGTCGTAGAGCCCGGCGTTGTCCGCCGCGGCAAACGCGGCCGGGCCGTTGTCCACGTCGAGGAGCACGGCATCGAACTTGCCGGGGCTCGAACGGAGCGTAACTCTGACGTCACAAACCTCGACCCGCACGCGCTTGTCTTTCAGCGGACGTCCCGCCAGCGGCCCCAGCGGCCCCCGGTTCCACTCCACGACGGCGGGTAAAAGCTCAGCAACCACAACGATCGCATCCGACGGAAGAAAATCGAGCGTGGCGCGAAGCGTAAAGCCCATTCCCAGACCGCCGACAAGCACCGAGGGCTGCTCCAACGTCCGCGCCCGTCGGCAGCCAAACGTGGCCAGCGCCTCCTCCGAGCCGTGCATGCGGCTCGACATCAGGCTTTTACCATTCGCCAGGATGATGTACTCGCTGTCGCGACGGACCAGCTTCATGTCGGTCCCGTCGGGAGTGACTGTCTCGCCGAGTAACTCCAAAGGCTTCACGAGTGTAATCTCACCGGAGAGGGAAACAGAAGTCAACCTCCAAATGGGTGGAGGTACAGTTTGAAATTGCATCGTCGAGTTTACCTCGCCAGGGGTTGATGATCCGGCGCGGCGAAATAAGGTGCATCGCCGCGCCGCTTGACTTTCCAATCGGTGAGACCTAGGATTTACGGGATTTCTTCCCTATGGCCAGTCATGCTGCTCCCCACTCCTGGACCTTCCCGCGCGCTGGCGGCTGGGGTGCGGGCGCAGTCCTTGAACCCGAGAAGACCGGGTCGGGCCACCTTGCCAAACCTTGGGCGATCATTGGAGTCGGCGCTGCCAAGGTCGGCTGTCGGTGCCCGTGGGCCTGCGATAATGTGCATCGACAATCCGCTATTCGGTCTCTCCAGAATCCTCTGGCCAACACCGGGTTGCATGCATCCAGGGACCAAAGACTGCTCAGAGATCGCACTCTCCGACTCTATAACTCTGCCATCATACGAGGAGGAAATATCTATGAATCGGCTATCATGCATTATGTGCCTGATTGTGATTTTTGCGCTTTCGGCCGTTGGCCAGGAGCAGCGCACGCGCGACCTCTATTTGAGCTATAAGTCAGGGAGCTCATCCGCGGGACAGCCCGGAGCCAAGGTCGTGGTGGCCCTGAATCGCTCCGATGCGATTCAAATGGTTTCTCCCGACACGGTTTTTCACAGCGGAGATAAGGTGCGCTTCCACCTCTCCTTGAATTTCAACGGCTACCTGGCCGTTCTGAACAAGGGAACGTCGGGGCGAATTAACCGGCTCTACCCGTACCCCGGCGCTCCCAAACTGGCCCAAGCGTCGGGGGAGATCGTCGTGCCCGGTAAAGATGCCTGGTTCGCTTTCGACGAGACCCCGGGCATCGAAGAGGTGACCTTCTTGATGTCCAAAGACCCTATCGAGGGAGTGGAAGAACCAATTCCTGCGCCATCGGACAACCAGGGGCCGGAGTCTGCTTCCGCCCTTTCCTCGGATGAGAGTGCGCAAAGGTCGCTGGTGGCTCTGGATAAGCGCGCACAGCACCAAGCCCGGGATATTCACCTGGAAGTTAACAACAACGCGGCTTATGGGGTCACTGCCGAGAAGGACCTTTCCGGTCTCGTGAAGTTCACGGTGTTGCTGAAACATGAGAACTGAGTCCCCGTCCATAGGGCAATCATGATGGGACAACTTTCCTTATTGATCGCAATGATAGGAATCGTCCAATTCTTAGAAGGAGAAGACCCATGTCAAAAAAGTGGTGCAGGGGAATACTTGTCAGCATCTTGTTTACTGGAGCTTTGCTGGCACAGCAAGATCGGGACCTCCAACTGGTTTCCAGTAAGAACAAAGATGGTTCCGTTTCTGGAGCTTTGGCCGGAGAGGCGGTTAATCTGGGGATCTACCATGCCTTATTAATCGGTATTAACCAGTACCAGCATCCCGAGTTTGCTCCCAACCTCAGTACTCCCATGAATGACGTCTACAATATCCGCGATCTATTGATCCGGAATTATGGTTTCGACAACGAAAATGTGAAGCTACTGTTGAATGATCAAGCTACGCGGACAGGAATTATTCACGCGTTGACCTTCTATCGAGACGCGCCTCTTGGCAGTTCAGACAATCTGTTGGTCTATTTTGCCGGTCACGGTTTTCAGAATCCCGGCACGGAAGATGGATTCTGGATTCCCTCTGATGCGACGACCGACGAATCCACCTGGGTGCCCGTTTCAGAGATCCGGCGGATTGTAAAAAATATAAAGGCCAAGCATACGCTGCTTGTCTCGGATAGCTGTTTTTCGGGAACTCTGACCCGCTCGACACTGGCTCTCCCCACTCATGACCGGTTTTTGGCCGAAGTCGCTAAGAAAGACTCCTACCAGGCTCTCACTTCCGGGGGATTGGAGCCGGTCGCAGATGGAGGCAAGGAAGGGATGTCCTTGTTTGCTTATTCTTTGTCCAGCTACTTGAAGAATCCGCCGCGGCCATATTTTACCACTGCGCAACTTTACACGGACCTCGCGCCCATCGTGGCCAATGCTTCTGGTTCGCGTCAAACGCCTGAACAGGGTAAGATCCCCGGCACCTTTGACGAAAACGGCCAGTTCATTTTCGCACGCGTTGACATGGTGGGAAGTATGCCGGCGTTGCCTCCCCCTCCCGCACCCGCCGCCAGCCCGGCGCCTGTCAGCACGTTAGTGCGCGTCCCGCCGCCTTCCATCCCCCCGGGAAAAGTCGCTTTCCTCGATATTACCTTTGCCCCGCCGAAGGGCTGGGAGGTAACCAAGAATCAGCCGGGTGAAAGCCTTGAGTATAAGCAACCTCAGGCAGGTTTAACGATTGCTCTGAGTACTTTTCATCAGGACTCCGCCGATACGCTGCTGACAGACCCCCCGGCCCGACTGAAGGTCATGACGACAAATTTCGTTGCTACTTTCAAGAAAAAGGGGTTTAAGAAAGTTGAACTGGGAACTACCGAACAAAAGCCAGCCGGGGACTTCCATGTCTTTTCCTGGGATGCGACCTATCAAGTAGGTCCGGCTACTCTGTGGTTGCGGTCCGACGTGGTGGTGGATGGCAAGGGGTCAAGGATTTACGACTTCACGACCACCGGAGAGCCTGGCAAGAAGGGGGAGGCGAATGACGCCCTCGGACAGATCATCTCTTCTCTTCAACGAGCGGAAAAGTAAGCGAAGCCTTGCGGTACAATACCCGGCTCTCTCCTGGGGACTCTGGGTGGCGCGCTTCTGACAGAGTCTCGATGTGTAACTTATTCCTTTTTTTGCGCTCCATTGAGAAGCAGATAAACCAACCCGCGCGCGGCGGCGGTGTGCCAATCCGCAGGCGGCGGGTACACGACTGATTGATCAGGAGCAACTACCCAAGAACCACAAGGAGATTTAAATGGAATCCGAAAGTGATCTTACTTCAGCCAGAAAATACATTTTGATCATCGTCATAATGGTCAGCGCGGCCTTGCCGTCATCTCTTTGGGCCCAGGGTTCTGAAGACGCTTCAATTTCTCCCGCGGGGAAAACCAGCGCGGCTACCAGCAACCCAGCAAGCGATGAAACGCCAGCTTTGAAAGAGCAGCTCGCACGGCAGCAGGCCCGGATCGAGCAATTGGAGCGGGCACTCGAGACGGTGACGCGGCGGCTGGATCAGCTTGCGGACACGCAGCGGGCCTCGATCGCCACGCCACCTGACCAGAACCCGGTGGCCAGCGCCGCCCCCATTGCGCCGGCCGAGGTTCTTCGCGCCAAGCAGGCCAGCTCCGGAGAACTCGTAGCGTCTGCCGTTGCTCCACCCGTAGTCTCCCCCGCCCCGGTTCGTCCGCAGGCGGAGGCGAGCAAACCCAAGTCCTCTCCCCTTTCTTTTCAGATCGGGGATGCGGAGTTTACGCCGGGAGGTTTCATGGACTTCACCACGGTCTTCCGGTCCACGAACCTTGGCAGCGGCGTGGCCACTTCCTTCGGTACCATACCCTATAGCGTCATCGGGGGAGTCCCAAACCCCGCGGGGCGCATGACGGAGATTCGATCCCTGGCTCAGAACTCGCGAATCAGCATGAAGGTAACTTCCCAGGTTGGCGAGTTCAACGTCACCGGCTACGTCGAGGGGGATTTTGCCGGCAACAACCCCAACAGCCTCTTCGTGACCAGCAACTCCAGCACCTTCCGCTTGCGTCATTATTGGGCGCAATTGGTGCGGGGCAAGTTTGAGTTGCTGGGCGGTCAAGCTTGGACCCTGATGACCCCTGGCCGCACGGGCATTTCCCCGGTGTCCACCGACCTCTTCATCTCCCAGGTTCAGGATTCGAATTATCAATTGGGCATTACCTGGGGGCGCCAAAGTCAGTTACGGATGGTCTACCACCCCAACAAACAATGGGCCATGGCGCTTTCGATTGAGAATCCGAACCAATACTTGAGCACGGGCGTAGTGCTTCCCAATGCGAACTACAACACCCAGTTTGACATGGCCGGCAGTCAGGTCACCACCCCCAACCTGCACCCGGACATCGCCGCGAAAGTGGCCTATGACCCGACCATTAGCGGCAGGCACATGCACGCCGAGTTGGGTGGGATCGTGCGCTCGTTCAAAGACTTCAACTCCGAGCACCAACACTTCCTCTACGATTACAGGGGGTGGCGTTGCGGCAGGTGTGAACATCGAATTGACCAAGAACTTTCGCCTGATTGCCAACGGCTTGTATGGCTATGGCGCTGGGACGTTACATGCTGGGTCTCGGTCCGGATGTCATCGTAAAGCCGGACGGAACGCTGTCTGGCGTACACGCCGGTTCCGGTGTCGCCGGTTTCGAGTACCAGGTCAATCCCAAGGTTCTGGTCTTCGGGTATTATGGCGGGGCCTACTTCCAGCGCAACACCGGCTATACCCTCGATGCTTCGGAGAAGCCAGTTTGGGTCGGGTTCGGCGCCCCCTCTACCACTACGACCGAACTCAATGCGAACCGGGCGGTTCAGGAGCCGACCTTTGGGATTACCCGCGCGTTCTGGAAGAACCCGAAGTTCGGATCCCTGCTCTGGGTCAACCAATATTCGTATGTCACCCGAGCTCCGTGGATCGTTCCTTCCGGATCGGGAAAGGACGCGCACCTGGGCGTCGTCTATACGGACCTCCGCTACGTGCTGCCCTGAGCGGCGGCAACCGGCAAGAATTGGCCGTAGTAGCCCAGGCACTCCTGCCTGTGTCGCTTTCCCTTCACCGCCAGGAGTGGCTATGCGACCAGTGGTTACCTTAGCGCCGAGCGCCGGAGTGGTTGCTTTCTATCGGGAGGTCCGATTTGCCGTCAGGTCTGTATCGAACCAGTTCACTCCAGAAATCCGAGGGATCAAGGAGTAGTGATCGTCGCGGTCTAAAAGGGGGCGACCCGCAGGCCTGCACAACGGGCCTCCGCCCGCCCGGCGTTTTGTAATAGGAGTGTTTCAATTTGGTTACGTTTCGGCCTGCACGGCGAGAACGTTATCCAGGACG
>PLWR01000658.1 GCA_003165615.1 Acidobacteriota bacterium
ACCGGGACGAATTCACCCTGGCCAGTTGGCAGGTTGGATTGACAGCCACGCCCGGAATCTTGTACGCTGAACACTTCTGCCCGGACGAGCCAAATGACCTGATCTTAATAATTAGGAGAGAGAGAAAGAACATGAAAATGAAATCTGTAATCTTACTGGGGCCGGCACTGCTTCTTTCGAGCGTCCTGTTTGCCCAAGTGCCGAGCGGCCCGGCGACGACGCCCACGCCAACTTTGGCGCCGGGGCCGCTGTCGGATAAGGATGTCCTCTCGGAACTCAAGACGAGCGGGGCTGCCCAGCTTCTCAAAGACCTTACCGCGCGCGGCGTGGATTTTGAAATGAATGCGGATCTCGAGAAAAAATTGCGCAAAGCCAAAGCGACGGACGATGTGATCAAAGCCGTAACCGCCGCCGGCCCGAAGGAAAGGGCGGCTGCCGAAAAAGCGAAGGCCGTGGCAGGTGGCAAGTTGGACCTTTCTCCCGGGGAGAGCGCAGATTTTAAAGCGATAGAAACTGAACTCGACCCGGATCGGGCGATCTCCCTGGCGGAAGCCTTTGTGAAGAAGTATCCCCAGAGCCAGGTCAATAGTTACGTCGAGGCATTTGAAGCAAATGCCTACCAGACGAAGGGCGATGCGGAGAAGCTTGTCGAATATGCCGACAAAAGCGTGGAGCTGAAAAAAGACAACCTGATGAGCCTCCTTCTGCTTGCCTACGCCATCCCCCAACCGCAATACATCAAGAAGCACCAGGCGGAAGAGGAAAAAGAACTTACCAAAGCCGAGGGTTATGCTCAGGACGCTTTCAAGGCCGTCGATAGTCTCCAGAAACCGGCGGAAGAATCGGACGCGGACTTTGCCAAACGCAAAGCCAATTATAACGCCAGCATCCACGCCGACATGGGGATGATTCACTTGGAGCGGGCGCAGCTCGGCCTGATGTCTTTGGATCAGGATGAACTGATCAAATCGGAAAAAGAATTCAAGGTGGCGGTTTCCACTGCCGATCACCCCGATGCCGCCGATTACTACCGGTTGGGTGATGCCCTTCGGCTGCAAGGCAAGATCGATGACGCCATAGCTGCTTTCACCAAATGCAGTGATCTCAGCCAGGGTGTGTTGAAACAGTACGCTGTTCAGCAACTCGACCGGCTGAAAAAGGAGAAGGCAAATTCTGCGGCTCCCGCCAAGCCCTAGACCGAAGGAGGGGCGAGCCGCGGTGCGTGGGATTCATTCTTTTCCATCGCCGCGGCATGGCATTTCTTGCCTGCGGATTGCAGGCTCGATTTCCGAGAGGGATCGAGGCGGGGGACAATGGCTTTGGGAACTCACTTCCATCCCGAGGTCCCGTAAGGGGATGGTGTGAATCCTCTAGGGATCTCGCCACGTGTGACCTGCCGGACAGGATGAGAGCGTCGCCTCGCCCACGACGAGAGGAATCGGCGCCCGAAAAGCATGGCGGAAAACAATCCCGAGCGGTTTCAGAGCACGGTTGGTTACCAATTTCGCAACCTTCAATTCCTGCTGGAAGCACTTACGCACTCCTCCTTTGCGCAAGAGTCGGCCTCCCGGCCGCGCGACAATGAGCAAATGGAGTTCCTCGGCGACGCCGTGCTGACTTTTGTGGTCAGCGTGATGCTGGCGGATGCCTTTCCGGATTGGGAGGAAGGCAAGCTGACGCGGTCGCGCGCCCATCTGGTTGCGGCGCCTCACTTGTATGCCGTGGCCATCCGCTTGAATCTGGGCCAATTTTTGCGTTTGGGGCGGGGGGAGGAGAAAACCGGTGGACGCGAGAAACCCGCCCTGCTGGTGAATGCGCTGGAAGCGGTGGTGGCAGCGCTTTATCGCGATGGGGGCATCGAGGCGGCTCGCGATTTTATTGCCCTCTTCATCGTGCCCCAGGATCTGGGAGCAGCGGCCGACGAACTGTTCTCCATCGACTATAAATCGAGCCTTCAGGAGTATTTGCAAGCGGAAAGAACCCCTCCTGCCGAATACCGGGTGGTTGAGGAATCTGGCCCTGAGCATCAAAAAACCTTTACCGTGGAGGCCCTGGCAGGCGACAATCTTATTGCCCGGGGACTCGGCGGCAACAAGAAGGCTGCCGAGCAGGAAGCGGCGCGCGTGATTCTGGAAAAGCTGGAGAGGAAGCCCGAAACGCATGGATGAAATGATCAAGAAGTCGTCGACGCGCGACACCTTTGAATCCCTGGTGGTCACTGTCATCCTGGCCATTTTCGGCACTACCTTTGTCCTCCAGGCGTTCAAGATTCCCACCGGTTCGATGGAGAATACGCTTTTGATCGGCGACCACCTGCTGGTGAATAAATTCATTTTCGCACCGCAGGGTGGAGGAATAACGTACATCTTTCCTTACCGGGATTTGCGCCGGGGGGATGTGGTCGTGTTCAAGTTCACGCCCACCGACGAACAGACGGAACCCGGCGAGCACTTCGTGAAGCGCGTGATTGGCGTTCCTGGCGACCATATTCGAGTTTTCCACCGCCAGGTTTTTGTAAATGGCCAGCCCCAGAATGAACCGTACGTTCGCCATGACCCCGCCTACGTCGATGAGCTCCGCCCCGGCGATGATTTCCCGCCACCGGATTCCGAGTATCTATCCGGATCCACTTCCTCCTGGGACGCGGAAATTGCCAGTGCGGTTAAGAATGGTGAACTCATCGTGCCGCCGGGAAAGTACTTCGTGATGGGGGACAATCGCGAGCAGAGCTGGGACAGCCGTTTTTGGGGCTTCGTTTCTCGCAGCGTGGTCATTGGCCGCCCTGTCATGATTTACTGGTCCTTTGAGACCGCTCGCGATGAGTATATTCATAACACTCTCAGCGACCGCATCTCGCAAGTCGTGGACCTGATTATCCACTTCCCGACCAAGACCCGCTGGCGGCGCACTCTTAACTTAGTACGCTGATGCCTTCCCGCAACCGCCGACGCGTTCGCAATTTTACCATCGCCCTTCTTCTTCTGGGATTGGCGGCGTGGATTGTTCCTTCCTACTTCAGCGCCGAACGCTATCGCCGCCGCCTGCAAGCCGGGCTGGAGCGCGCATTACACCGGCCGGTTAAGTTTGGGGCGGTGTCATTCCGTTTGTTGCCGCGTCCCGGATTCTCCATTGAAGACGTGGAGGTCGACGAGGACTCCGATTTCGGGTCCGAGCCCTTTGCCCGCGTTGACCATATTGACTGCGACCTCCGCTGGCACAGCCTCTGGCGCTCCCGCATGGATTTCGCCCACCTGTACCTGGACCATCCCAGCTTTAACGTTGTCTTGAACTCCCGCGGGGAGTGGAATGTGGGAAAGCTGTTGCTGCAAAGTGGCGTGACCGCTCCCACCGGCGCCGTGACGGGGGGAAAATCCTTGGTGGTGGCGGAGCAATTGAACCTCGATGTGGATGCAGCGCGCATTAACTTTCAAGTCGGGCCTAACAAGAAAGCTTTTGCTCTTACCAGCGTCCGGGCGCGCTTGCAGGTAAATCCAGCCGAGCGTCGCATCCAGTTCCAAATCACCGCCAGCCCGTTGCGCTCAGACCTCACGATTCCCACTCCCGGCCCGGTTGAGGCGAGTGGCACCTGGACGCCCGGAGCTGATTTGCGCGGCCCCATCGAGGCCCGGCTGCGCATGCGGGGTGCCTTGCTTTATGATTGGATTCCCGTCGTCACCGGCAAGAACCCGCAGATTTATGGCGTGATCGATTCCGACGTTCACCTCTCCGGATCCTTGCCCGATCTTACCGTGGAGGGAGAAACGAATCTCACGCAACTCCAGCGATGGGGAGAACTCCCGCCGTCTGATCCCATGCCGTGGACGATCCACTTGCGCGGACGGTTGGTGCGTGGACGGGAACGCGTGCAGGTAGAAAATCTCGATGCCTCCTTCGCGGACTCGCACTTGCACCTTTCGGGTTCGGCGGACAATCTGCAATCTGACCCGCAATTGGACTGCGTCGTGGCGCTGGATCACTCGCGCCTGGAGGATGTGGTGGCGGTCGTCCGCCGCTTGTGGCCGAACGCCAGTTCCTGGAACTTGAAGGGCCGGATTAATGCCATGCTCGCCATCCAGGGCCCTTGGAAGGCGCGACGGTATGGCGGTTTTGTGGGCGCACAACAGGTCAGCCTGGAAACGCCCTCCGGGTCGTTCCCCCTTTCCGAAATCGCCTTGCGCATCAACAATCAAGGGGCGATTCTCGGTCCGGTGCAAATCACCCTGGCCCCACGCGTGGCCCTTACGGCGCAGGGCACGATTGATCGTACGAGCCAGGGGCCGCAATATGAAGTGCAACTCGCGGCCAAAGGTGTTCCCTTGCACGACGCCATGTCATTTGGGCGCGGGCTGGGCATTCACGCACTTCAAGGGATCGACGCTACGGGCTCGGTCACTGCCAGCCTCCACCTGGCGGGGCTCGCGTGGCCGCTGGCGCGCCCAGTGCTGACCGCGCGCGCGGAAATACGTGCCGCGCGTCTGTTGATTCCGGGGCTGACGGAGCCGCTTAACCTTCCGCGCGCCAGCGTGCAAGTTAACGGCGATCAAATTACCGCGGACCCGGTGGTCGCGGTTCTGGGGACGAGTGTGTTCAACGCCAGGCTCGCGCATCACGCCGCGCGCGCCAATCCCTGGAAGTTTGACCTGCGCGCCAACAGCTTGGAGCTGGAACAGGGCGCACTTTGGTTTGACGCGCTGGGCCTGCGCCGGCCGGTGCCGCTGCTGGAACGCCTGCCGGGCCTTTCCTCCTTCGCCGCGCGGCGCGAAGCGGCCTCGCAAATTTTTGCCAGCCTGAATGCCGAAGGACGCTTTGCCACTCCTGCTCTGAGCTATCGGGGCGTGACCCTGAAGGATTTTGAGGGAACCTTGGTCTTGGCGGGCCGTATCATCCGGATGGATAAAGCGACGTTCCGCGCCGGTGGCGGCCGCGGCGCCGCGCAAGGCACGGTGGATTTCATGGTCTCTCCTCCCGTGATTTCCGCCGGGGCTTCGCTTGCGGGTGTCTCTGTGCAGTCCTTGACCTCGCGCCTCGCCGGTCCCGCGCATGACCTGCGTGGTTCGGTGAGCGGGAGAGGAAACTTCCAGACGCGCGGTTTGGCGAGAGAAGAACTGGCGGAAAACCTGACCGGCCAAATGGAGTTGCATGTGAGGGATATTTCCTTTGGGGATTTCGAT
>PLWR01000585.1 GCA_003165615.1 Acidobacteriota bacterium
CGATGCGGTGCATTTCCTCCGTGCGAATCTGTACCTCGAAGGGCTGGCCGTGCGGGCCAATGACGGAAGTGTGCAGCGACTGGTAAAGATTGGGACGTGGGATGGCGATAAAATCCTTAATGCGGCCGGGGACAGGCCGCCAGGTGTTGTGAATGATCCCCAGGGCGCCATAGCAATTCTTGACGTTGTCGGTGATGATGCGAATGGCGAGCAGGTCATAGACCTGTTCAATGGGAATCCGTTGGCGGCGCAACTTCTGCCAGATACTGTAAAGGCGCTTGATACGGCCTTCCACCCGCGCCGGGATATTCACCTCCTTCATCTTGGCTTCCACCTGCGCGCGCACCTCAGCCAGGAATTCGTCACTAACCTTGCGCCGGCTCTCAATGGTGCGCTTCAGGTCTTCGAAAGCCTCGGGCTCCAGATGACGGAACGCCAGGTCTTCCAGCTCGCCGCGGACCTTCCCCATGCCCAGGCGGTGAGCGATGGGAGCATAAATCTCCACCGTCTCGCGCGCAATGCGCTCGCGGCGGTCAGGGGGAAGATACTCGAGCGTACGCATGTTGTGCAGGCGGTCGGCGAGTTTCACCAGGACGACACGAATGTCATCCACCATCGCCAGGACCATTTTGCGAAAGTTCTCGGCCTGCTGTTCTTCCGGGCTCAGAAACCTGATGCGGCTGATTTTAGTGACGCCCTCGACGATGCGCGCCACTTCCGCGCCGAAGTCCTGCCGCACCAACTCCGTGGTGGTGTGCGTATCCTCGATCACATCGTGCAGCATGCCAGCCACCAGGCAAATGGGGTCCATTTTCATTCCGGCCAGGATGTGCACGACTTCCAACGGATGGGAAATAAAGGGCTCTCCGGATAGGCGTTTCTGGTTGGCGTGTTGTTTGGCGGTGAATTCGTAAGCGCGCTGCAGAAGCGAGAGATCCTCCCCCGCCCGGTAGGACTGCACTTGCCGAATGATGTCTTCAAATTGGACCATACGCGCTACTAACATTCTAACAGGTCAGAGGGGAACGGTGTAGTTTCAGGAGGGCGGTAAGCAGTTGGCTTTACGCACTGGGCAGTAAGCATAAAGCAGGAGGCGGCACATCCGCGGGCCAGCACCCATCCCAATGAGCGTAAATTGCGGAAACGTGGATGATCCCTGCCGCTATGCGGGCCTTCGGGCCGTGCTTGTGTGGTGAGATACCCGCATTCGGCGGGAGGGAAAAAACAAAGGCCGGACTTGCTATCGACCCGCGGGTCGAGACAAGTCCGGCCGGACTCTTACAGCATCGAGTTTTCGGACTACTGGGCAGCCGAGGGGGCAGCTTCACTCGAGCCGCTTGCCGTCCCTGCCTTCCGGGCGGCAAGAGCCTTATTCACCCAATCCTCAGCCTGTTTCAAATCCGCTTCGCGGGTATCGTCGTCCGGGTCAATCTCCGCCTTCTGACGGTACATCAGGTTGAGGTAAACCATCGAGTCCGCATCGTTGGGTTTGAGTTCGATGGCTTTGTTGAGCGCCTTGAGACCCTCATCAACCAGCGGCCCATTCTGCTCGGCGAGCCCCGTGCGGAGTTTTTCCGGGATTACCGGCAATTGATCCGGATGGGCGGCATCCTTGGAATGGTCAATATCATGATCCTTCCGCAGTTGTTGCGCGCGGGGGAAGGTAATACCCCAATCCAGCACGCCAATCCAGTAGTAAGGCTCTGGATTGTTGGGTTCAATTTTGATGCGGCGCTGGTTGTATTCCTTGGCCTCATCGAACTTCTTCATGCTGTAATAAATTTGCGCAATGCTGGCGAGGGCCGTGGTGCTGGCTGAAGACTTACCATCATCCATCTTCAGGACATCCTGGAAGGCGTCAATGGCATCTTTAGCGATCTGTTTGTTCTCCACGGAGTCTCCGCCCGGAACATATTGCTGCGCATACGCGGTAGCCAAGTAGAGGCGCGCATTGAGCAAGGAAGGATCAAGAGCCACGGCCGCTTTAAAGTGCATAATGGCGGGTTGGAACTGCGCGTTTCGGTAAGACTGCACTCCCTTATTAAGGTGGTCACGCGCTTTCAGCTTATTGCAATTGCTGGCAGACAGCGCCAGCAGCAGCACCCCACAGATCGGGGCGAGTTTGTAGTGTCTCATCAGGGTTCCTCCGTTGACGGAAGCAAGTGAGAAATTAGTTCCCTTCCTCAATCGCCTTCGTAATTAACCCAATCTTGTCGATCCCCGCGCCTTTCGCGATGTCGATGACTTGAGCGACGGCGCCGAACTCCACGTTAGGGTCACCCTTCACGAACATGACGCGTTCGTTGCGGGACTTGAAGATCTCCTCCAATCGGGGACCGAGCGTCTCAATCGTAGTGTCTTCCATATTGATTTTAAGATGCCCAAGCGCGTCGACACTAACCACAATCGTCCGGCTCATGACAGCTTCATCCGGCGGTGCCTTGTCTTTATTGGGCTGGGGAACCAGCGCATCGAGTCCATGTGGAGTCAGAGGTGTGATCACCATGAAAATAATGAGCAGCACCAGTAAAACGTCGATGAGTGGGGTGACATTCATGTCCACCATGGGACCTT
>PLWR01000036.1 GCA_003165615.1 Acidobacteriota bacterium
GGAATGAAGACGAACGCCATGCCGGATCCCTGGTTGATCTGGTGCAAGAGGATGTCCCAGGTGCCCGACTCCAGACTCATGTGGGAGTAGCCGAAGAAGGCCATGCTGGATACAACAAACCCGAAAACCAGCATCAGGCGGGCATCCCAACCCTTGCCCAGAAGATAACCCACCAGCGGCATGCACAAGGCGGTGGCGACCCCGCGCGGACTGGTCCAGAGGCCTGCGGTAACGGCCGTCCACCCCAGCAGCGTCTGCATGAAGAGCGGCAGCAGGACCAGGCTGCCGTACAGCACAAATCCCAGTATCGTAACCATGGCAATCCCCGTGGCAAAGCTCCGNNTCACTGCCAGCATCACGATAAAGTGCGAAGCGAACCAGTCCTCCTCCTGGCCTTTGTCCAGCATGATTTGTAACGCGGCCATGCCGACCGCCAGCATGCCGAGTCCCCACAAGTCCACGCGCAGCTTCCCGCGCCGGATGTAAGGAGGGTCGTAAAGGAACAGCGAGATCATCACCAGGCTGAGGATGCCGATGGGCACGTTGATGTAAAACACCCAGCGCCAGGAGTAGGTATCGGTAATCCAGCCACCGAGCGTCGGCCCCAGGATGGGGGCAGCCACAATGCCCATTCCCCAGAACGCCATCGCTTTGCCCCGCTCCTCGGGAGGGAACTCCNNGGGGCCAGGCCACACAGCACACTGGAAATTGTGAACCCGCTCACCACCGTCAGCAGGAGCCGCTTCCGTCCGATGATGTTAGCCAACCACCCGCTGATGGGCAGAATCACCGCGTTGGCAATCAGGTACGAGGTCAACACCCAGGTCGCTTCATCGACACTGGCGGACAGGCTTCCGGCAATGTGCGGCAGGCTGACATTCACCACCGACGTGTCCAGCACCTCCATGATGGCGCTCGACATGACCGCGATCGCAATCAGCCAGCGGCTCGCCGAAGGACTACCTGACTCTGGAGGGCTCATTGGTTTTCATCCGAGCACACAGGTACAGCCTTGACTTTCCCCATCCGCCGCGCCTCATGCCGGTTCATCAAACCAAGCAGTGTACTGCTAATCCCCGGAGCGGTGGTGGAGTTATAACAATTTTGCTTGGGGTAAGGCGGCGGTGTGCGCAGCAAGGTGGCGCGTCCTGATTTTGAGGTCCGCGGCTTTTCGTGGTGATAGCAAGGTAGCGCGGTCCTGCTCTCCAAGGTCCGCGGCTTTTCGTGGGGATGGGGGGGGGGAAGAACCTCGCTGTTCTCGGCTGTGGCAGTGCGATGTAGCGGCGGGTTTACCCCGCCATTTGTGGCTGCGCTCTATGAGCGCCGACCGTTGCGTAGGGGCGCTTCGCGAAGCGCCCTCCATAAGCATCGCATGCGATTGCGCGTGGGGCGGTTCGCGAACCGCCCCTACAATCCGCCGGGGCGGAAGAACCGCGGACCTAAAAAGCAGGTCGCGCTACTCCTGCACCCTGCACTCCCCAATCCAGCTACAAGCCGTCGGTACCGTTGCCTCTGAAAATATGCTTGACAATCTGTTGTAGTAGTACAATACTTTGTATATGCCATACGACGCAAATTCCGATGCCCGAAGCGGAGCGGCGCTATATAACCGAATCGCTGTCCTCCGTGCCGAGCGTGGCCTGAGCCGCAGCGCGCTGGCCGATGCTCTTGAGATCAACTATCAAACCGTGGGCTACATTGAACGCGGTGATTTCAATCCCAGCTTGGAACTGGCGTTCCGCATCAGCGAGTATTTTGGACTTCCGATCGAAGCCATTTTTTCGCGCAAACCCTTTCGCCCACTCAGCGAGGAGATTTACGGCAACCGAAACTCCCCGCGCCGTGGTACCCCAAAGTAAGTTGAGAGGACACCATGTTAAGGACTCCGGCAATTCTAGGTTTCTCGATGGCGCCCCGGAAAAACCGCCGCCTGCTGGTAGCGACCACCTATGTGACCTTAATGGTTTTGATGGCAACGATCATTCTCCTTCTTCCCTCGGGGCGTCAAATGGACGCCATCTATATGTGTATCTTCCTTGCTTACAACATGGTGAGCAGGGTAATTTTCGGTAGCGTGGTCAAGGACACGGTTCTCCCGGAAATGCACGGGGGTGAGTTGACCAGCCTCGGCCTGGAGTCCAGACGCCGTCGCAGTGAGGACGAACCGGATGAACGTGACATCGCAGTAAGGAACGCCGCGTACTTCCAATCCTATCGTGCGCTGGCCGTGTACTCAATTGCGATTTGGGTGGCTTCGCCTCTTTTCTTCGCGTTGAAGGCTCCCACCGCAGTCCGGGGCCTACAGCTACTCATCATGCCCTTGCTGGCGATGGCCTTAACGCTCCCCCAGGCGGTTGTCCTTTGGACCGAACCCGATGTGCCGGAAGAAGCCAGGCTTTGAAGAAGGGCAGCGACCTGTTCTGTAGATCCGCGGCTCGTCACCTGCGGGCACGGAAAAGCCGCGGACCTACAAAACAGGTCTGACGCGCTACAAGCCTGTGGCTACCCGCCAGAGGTGGAACAAAATGTACAGGGGGACAAAATGCCGGCGGATGTAGCGCTGACCTTGAGGTCAGCACTCATGCTTGCTGTAGCGGCGGTCTATGACCGCCGTCGGCGCTCATAGAGCGCCGCTACAAACACGTGCCGACCTCAAGGTCGGCGCTACAATTTCCTTGCGGCTCTGCCGCGCGGCGCTACTCCACTGCCGTTTCTGAGCCCCAAGAGCAAGGTAGCGCGTCCTGCTCTCCAAGGTCCGCGGCTTTTCGTTGTGATTGGCGGAAGAACCGCGGACCTAAAAAGCAGGTCCGCGTTACAAGCCTGTGGCTACCCGCCAGANNACCCGCCAGAGGTGGAACAAAATGTGCAAGGGGACAAAATGCCATGCACAAATATGATTGACTCCGCATAGAATCTTCATATAATCAATCATCATCGAGCAAGAAGGATTTTTCGATGGAAGGTTCTCGACCCAAAGATCTGGCGCCGAAACGCTTGGAGCAGCTCCGCGGCATCCTCGGCCAGGATCGCGTGGTGCGCGTCGAGGAGCTTACCGAGCAACTAGGGGTTTCGTCAGCCACCATTCGCCGCGATTTGGGCGAACTGGAAAAACTGGGCGAGGTGCGGCGAGTCTACGGGGGCGCCGTCAGCACCGGGGGCCGCCTCGATGAACCGCTATTCGACGACAAGACCTCCGTGGCCGCCGCGGAAAAGCGGCGCATCGCTAAGGCCGCCGCCAAGTACATCAAGCCCAATGACACGATCTACCTGGACGGCGGCAGCACGGTTCTGGAGTTGGCGCGCCTGTTGAAGGATCGCTCGAACATCACTATCGTGACCAATTCCCTGCGCGCGGCGGTGGAACTGGCAGGACGGGGGCCACGCCTGATTCTGGTGGGGGGCGAACTTCGCCGCCTTGCCCAGACCACGGTGGGGCCGCTCACGCGCTTTATGGTTCAGGAGCTCCACGTCGACAAGGCTTTCATGGGAACCATCGGCCTCAGCCTGG
>PLWR01000650.1 GCA_003165615.1 Acidobacteriota bacterium
ACGGTGATCTATAAGATCATCAATGAGAATCCCATTCCGCCGCGCGAATTAGACGCGTCGATCCATTCGGGCTTGAGCTATGTCATCTCCAAAGCGCTCGCCAAGAATGCCGATGAACGCTATCAGACTTGCCGCGAATTGGCGGAAGATCTCAGGAACTATAAGAACCTGGGCAGCGCCGTGACCGGCCAGGGCACGGTGATGATGAAAGCCGGTCCGGCTTCGGTGGAAGCCGCCGAACCCGTTCCGCCGCAAGCGTCAGCCTTGCCTCCACAAGCCGCTCCGACCGCCGTCGATGAGGCACCGATCGCAAGCGCACTGAATATCCATGTGATTCCGCCGCACATGCCCCGGCAGCAATCAATCCCGCAGATTGCCTGGGTTCTGGGCGCGCTCATGCTGGTGGCGGTTATGGCTGGGGTGAGCTACTTCATCTTCCTGCGGCCACGAACCCAGACGGTCACACCGGTGGTGACTACCTCGGTGGCAAACGTAACTCCCGCGCCGAATCCGCAGTTGCCTGCAACTCCCTCCACGCAGCCGGCAGCGCCCGCGACGATGACGCCCGCAGGGGCTCCCACCGAGCCTACCACGACCAGCGGTGCGGCCACATCCAATCGCGAGCATCCCGCCCGCGCCGCGTCGGGGAAGGTGGGGCAACTGAATGTGAGCGCGAACGTGACGGGGGCGAGAATCTCCGTCGATGGGCGATCCGATCGAAGCTGGCGGACGCCCTATACCATCCCCGACCTTTCCACGGGAGCACATAACATTGTGGTTTCCATGGACGGTTACGACGATTTCCAGCAGAGCGTGATGATTGAAAGCGGGCAGACAAGAAATGTGGTGGCCAACCTTTCCGCCCCCAGCGGGGAAGTTGACGTCATTACGACGCCGGCCGGAGTGGAGGTGGCCATTGACGGAAGATCCTATGGACCCAGCCCCGCCCACGCGACTCTGGCTGCGGGGAGTCACACCTGCACGGCCACTCCACCCGGGGGCGCACCGTATCAGAAGATGTTTACGCTCAGAAGCGGGCAAGTCATAGCCCTGAGGCTGAAATTTGGCACGGTCGTGAACAACGGGATTGTGGAAGTACGCACCATTCCGATCGGGGCCACGGTGATGGCGGATGGAGCAGTCGTCGGTGGCCAGACCCCGACGTCTTTTCGATTGTCCGTGGGGACGCATACACTGGTTATATCGCTGTCCGGGTATCCGCCCAAACAGCGGCAAGTTGCCGTCTCCGATAACGAGACAACCACAGTTAATGTTAATCTCACCAACCAATAACGCCGATGTTTCTTGCCCGGCACCCAGAAACGCACCGGAGGTTTGATGATGACGCGACGAATCATTCTTGCCATCTTCTTGCTGTTGTGTGTGACGCCCAGCGCGTGGCCGAAATTCAAAGAGGATGAACAGAAGTACCTCGACGAACAGTTCAAGGCCGTGCTCGACCAGATGCAGGCCCTGGGCAATCAAGTGGCGGCGCTGAACGGGCAGATCGCGGAACTAAAGCAGAACCAGGCACAACTCCAGGCGGCATACATTCAGCAAAAGCGCCAGCTCCAGGACCTGGACGAAATGCTCGGGTCCGTGCGCCTTGGCGATGAGGATGGCTTCACCAAGCTGAAGACGGCGATTGCGGACTTGCGCGCCCAAACCGACAATGCCGTCAGCAAGCTGACCGGCCAGCCCGTAATACAGCCCGGGGCTCCGGCGGAGGTGGGCGCGGTGACGCGTCCCGCCACGCCCATGCCGTCACGCCAGCCGTCGCAAGGCTACATCACGGCCGTCGATGGCGCCAATGTGATGATTGACATGGGCTCCGGGCAAGGCATCCAGCAGGGATCCCGCCTGGCGGTGTACAAGGCCACCGACCCCAATGCCCGGGTGGGAATGATTGAGGTCACCCAGGTCGTCGACACCGGCAACGCGCGCGCCCGGATTGTAACCATGAATCCCGGGGTAAAACCGGAATTTTCCGATGTTGTGCGCGCCGAGTAAACGAGACTCTCTTCATGGCTCGATTCGTCATAACTGATCCTTCTGCGCGGACGCAGATCTTCGAGATTACCAATCCCACGATCAGCGTGGGACGGGCGGATTCAAACGATCTGGTGCTGCGCCACGCCAGTGTGTCCCGCCATCATGTACGGATCACTGTGCTTCCCGGCGACATCACGTTGCTGAACGATCTGGGGAGCATGAACGGGACCTTCGTCAACAATGTGCAAATCCAGGAACACGGGCTTAAGGATCAGGACCGCGTCGCCATTGGCATGTATGAGCTGAAGTATGAGACGGCGCGCCCGGGTGCCTTGCACGTTCAGGCCGCCAGCGGCACGGTAACGGATGTAAACGAGCTGGTTCATGCGGATGACATCAGCACCGCCCTGCGCCTCAGTCCGCCCACGGTGCCCTTAGCCCCGGTGCCGATGGAGGAACGGGTGAAGGCTCTGGAGAAGGAAAACAACCTTCTGAAGTTGCTCCTGGCGGTTGGCAAGACCCTCTCCTCCGTCCTCATGCCTGACGAAATCATGCGCCGGGTTATGGAACTGGTGTTTCAAATGGACAACGTGGAGCGGGGTTTTGTCATGCTTCACGACGAAAAGAAGGGCTTCAAGCCCGCCGTTCTCCTTTACAAAGACGAAACCCGCAAAGCCGATGCGCGCGGCGTTGCGCTTTCCACCATGGTGACGGAAAAGCTCTTGAATGACCGCGTGCCGCTGCTGATCTATGATGTCGGCACCGACGAACGCTTTTCCTCCAGCCAGAGCCTGCGCATGTCCGGCATCCGGTCTGCCATGTGCGCGCCCTTGATTTATAAAGACCGCGTTTTTGGCATCTTTTACGTGGATTGTTTAAGCAAGCCCTATGCTTTCTCCCAGGAAGAGCTGGGAATTTTTTCCGTGATCGCCGCCGAGGCGGCCATCAGCTTTGACAATGCGAGTTCGCATGAGGAGCTGGCCCGCCGCGCGATGGAACGCCAGGCGTTCGAGCGTTTTCTCCCCCCTTCCGTGGTGGAAATCATTATTGCCAACCCCAACGAGATTCACCTGGGAGGGGAAAACCAAACCGTTACCATTCTGTTTTCGGACATTCGCGGTTTCACCCGCATGTCCGAGCACATGGAACCTCATGCCGTGGTGGAATTGCTGAACGAATACTTCTCGGAGATGACGGACCTCATTTCTGAAAGTGGAGGGACGCTCGATAAGTACCTTGGCGATGGAATCATGGCGGTATACGGAGCGCCATGGCCCAAACCCGATGATGCTCTGCGCGCCACCAAGACCGCCATGGAAATGCAGCGCGCCCTGGTGGCGCTCAACCGCGAATGGGAAAGCCGCGGCCAGGCCCCGCTGCGGATGGGCGTGGGACTGAATACCGGCCCGGTCACGGCGGGAAACATCGGTTCGTCCAAGCGCATGGATTATACGGTCATCGGCGACGCGGTCAACCTGGCCTCCCGACTTTGCTCGAATGCCGCCGGAGGGCAGATCCTCGTTTCCGAATCCACCTTCTTGCAACTGAACGGCAGCATACCGGCGCAACGACTGGAGCCCATCCGTGTCAAAGGCAAGGAGACGCCCGTGGAACTCCACGAGGTTCACTGGCAAAATCCTGTTTCCCCGGGATGAAACTGCGCGGTTCCCCGGTTAGCCGCGCCGGCGCCGGATTGAGCCGGGAGTCTACACAAAATGTTCTCACCTTCAACCCATCTCTTGCGTCCTGGATTTCTTACGCTCGTCGTCTTAATGCTGTTTACCCTTTCCGCGCCCGTCATCGCTCAACAAGCCGAACCCACGGGCCAAATGCCGGAAGCGATTCGCGGCGCCAAGATTTATCAACTTCCCACCAAGGGAGGTCAGCCGGCGCCCAATCCCGGTATCTACAAGAGTCTTTCATTCCGGGATATTAACTTTGACCGGCTGCTGCTGGGCCTTTCCGTCTCAATTAAGCCCGTCGATCGCGCCGCTACGGTGGAGCGCATGTATTTTCAGGATGTGCAGGTAAACGGCATTCCGGTCCACATTGATACCCTTGATCAGGAGTTCAAGCTTTCCACGAAAGAAGCCGTCGACCTTCCCGCGCCCCTCACATGCGCCATCATTTTCGCCGACCTTGATTCCATGCAGCCCGTCCGCGACTTGGTGGACAAGGACAAGATTCTGATCACCGGCCAGAGCTTCATTGAAGTTAAGCTGAATTCGTTGGAAAAATTGGCGTTGCGCGCCAAACAGGTCGTGATCCCGGTGTCCTTGAACGAACAGGTCGCGATCAATTTCTTCCAGGGCAACCCGCTCCGGCGGGTGACAGCCGATATGATTCTGGACAATCTCGCCAACCCGACTTCTGCGGCGGCTGTCAATATGGCCAAGGAGCACTTGGCGAAATTGCACATTGACGAAACCTTGGGAGGAAAGGCCAAATCCGCTCTCTACCTGTTGTATACGCAATACACTGTGCGCGATCCGAATTCCAAAGCGTCGGAGCAGTTTTCCCAATCCGGGACGGGCTTTCTGGTGAGCGCGGATGGAAAACTGCTGACCACCAAACGCGTGATCGCTCCCTGGAAGTTTGACCCGCAAGTGGATTTTCTGATCGAACACCAGCACCTGGAGCTGGATAAGGGCAGCGTGAAAACCTATGCCTGGCCCGCGGGTGCGCAGGTGTCGGCAGCGGACGGTCAGCCTGATTATGCCACCGCTCTCAGCACGGAGAAGCAATCCTTGAAGGTGCTGCAGATGCCGCCCGATGAAATGGTTCAACAGGATTACCAGGACCCGGACTCCGAGCAGAAGGCGACGCTGCACCTTCACGCCGAAGGTTTGTCAGACTTGGCCCTTTTGCAACTTACGGGGACGGGCTTTCAACCCCTGTCTTTTTCTGACCCGTCGGCCAGCCTCGCCGCCGACTCCAAGCTGGTCTTGTGCAGTTATCCCGTGGGCATCAGCCAGCCGCAGTCCGCCCCGCGCCTTCTCAGCGTGCAGGTGTCCCCGCTGGGAAGCATGGTGAAGATGGGACATGAGTTGGACCCCGGTGAATCCGGCGCGCCCTTGCTGAATGCCGACGGAAAGGTCGTGGCGCTGGCGGCCTCGACGAACCAGGGAATTCCCATTCAGGTCGCGCGTAAACTAATCCCATGAGATCTAACACCCGGCAATTTTATGCTCTCCTTGGCGTCATGATGGCGGCGGCGTGTCTTTCCGCGGCCCCGCCTGCTTTTTGCCAGCCCCAGGATAGCCTGGTGGACCAGTTGAAGGAGAGGCTTTCGAAGACGGGGGTGTTCTTCCGCGCTGATGCCCCGCGCTCGTTGCGAAATTCCAGTGACGGGTACCTCCCCATCTTCGTGGAGATCATTAACGGTGTCGAGCAGGAAGCCCACACCACGGGGTCCGGCGTCGCCAACTATGTCAGTCGTGGCCCACTGAAATTCCAGGGTGTAAACGTTTACGTGAAACCCTCTGGTCCCCGCCACCAGTTCACCACGGACCCCTTACTCCTGGGCGCGAGCAAAGACTTCTCCTTCGACCCGCGCACGGGGGGGCAACCCCTGGTGATACAAGACCGGTACAAGAAAACTCTGGAGATTTCACGCGAGGCAATTCAGGCTTTTCTCGCCAGCCACTTCCTGGGTGGACCCTTTGCCTTAGTGGATATCTGGGTTTCCATTCGCGCCGCGGATTGGCCGGACCAGAATTTCTATCTTCGCGTGAAGATGAACGCCGCGCCCCTTCCGCAAATCGCCAATTGGTATCGGGGAGATGTCCATTACCACAGCGGCTACACCGACAATCCCGCGGAGCGTGGGTATCCACTCGACGTCACCAAGCAAGCGGCAATCCAGGCAGGGTTGGATTGGCTGCTTTTAACCGATCACTCCACTGATCTTTCTTCTGACCGCTATAAAGCGGAATTGGACGACGTCAAGAATTTCCGCGATGGGAGGTTGATGCTGATTCGGGGTGAGGAGGTCACTACCGCTTCCGGAAAGGACGCGGTTTTGACCACCGTCCATATGATCGCGGCGCCATCCCCCGATGACCCTGACAAAGGTCTACCAGACCCTAAAGACCCTTCAAACCCCGTTATAATTACCGGTGATGGATCACCATCGTATGCAGCCATGCCTCTCAAGGACGTTTTGTCGCGGATTTCCGCCGCAGGGGGATTTGCCTACGCCGCCCACCCGTTTGACCCCATCAGCCCGGTCATGCGGGGAGGAACATGGGACATTGTGTCTGATTTCATGGCGCCTAACGGCCTCCAACTGCAGGCAAGCTTAGTTGGACTGGAACCGTGGAACCGCGCCACCATGTCCACCGCAGACGACATGCGCGATCCGTTTTGCATTCGCCCGCACGATGACGCTGGCGCCTGCTTCCAACCCGATCCCGCCGCTGACCAGTACGCGCGCCTCGAAAATGGCATCAAGGAAGGATGGCAACCGCTGCTTCAGCGTGGGCTCCAGCCGCGGAGTGACGGTGTCGATGCCCCGCTCTTCAAGACCTTTCTCGCCGCCGGTTCCGACGCCCATGGTGACCTGAATTTTGAAGCCAGCATGGACGTCACCGACTTCCTGGGCAAGCCGTCGCGCAGCATAAATGGCTATGCCGAGGACAACGCGCTGGGCCGGATTTCCACCCTGGTTTATGCGCCGGCGGGAATGGGGCCGCGGGGTGAGAACATTTTGCGCGCGCTGCGTGATGGCCGCACGGTGGGGAGCAACGGTCCGATTCTGATTGCCGGTTTCGATCGCAACGCCAACGGCTCGCTCGACGACCCTGACGATGTTGGCATCGGGCAGGATATTTCCTCACCCCTGAAGTCGCTGCCTCCTTTGCAACTGCGCTGGGTGAGCAGCGATGAGTTTGGTCCCCTGCAATCCATCCGTTTGATTGTGGGGACGCGCGCGGGTGAGTTGCCGCCCGTGGATGTGCCGGTGCCTGCTGCCAAGGCTCTGGCCAGCGATGGACTGGTTCCCGTCGACCTGCACCCCATTCTGCAGGAAGGATCAAAGGATTGGGTGTATATCCGGTTGGTGGCCGCCACACGAAACAGCACGAATGATGAGTTTCGCTGCTATACTAACCCCATCTGGGTTAAAGCCACCGGCGAGTGATGCCGAATCAAATCGAGAAGAGCATAGAAAATGACCGCTGACGCGAATGAACAAGGTACAGTACGATACATACGCTGCGCATCCTGCGGCGCCATGAACCCGGCGTCGGCGCTGACCTGTGGCCGGTGCGGAAAGCCACAGAGCGTGGGTGCGCCACCACCTGCGCCCGCTATGTCTAATGCGCCACCACTACGTGCCCCCAGCCCCGTGCCCCAGGTCATGTGCCCGAAGTGCCACAAGTCATTTCCTTTGGGAAGCAAGTTTTGCGGATACTGCGGCACATCTCTGCCCGCGACCGCACCTCCGATGGTGGCGCCGGCGCCGATACCACAGCCTGTAGCGCCTCCCCGGCCCATGGCGCCACCACCACTTCCGCCACCGCGCCCCGCGGCGCCGCCACCACCGCCACTGCCTTCGCCCGTGGCCCGTCCGGCGCCGCCGCCACCGCCTCCCATGGCTCCGCCCCCGCCGCCGCGCCCCGTGGCTCCACCCCCACCGCCGATTCCGACGGTGGCCAGGCCACCTGCGGCTCCCCCCAGGATGAATACCCCGGAATCGGCCATGGAGGGGGGAACTGCGGTTTTCCAAGGCTTTCGCGCCGCGCCACGCGTCGAAGCCAAGATTTCCGAAAAGAAACCCGACGGCTCGTGGGGAAGAACCGTGCCCGTGGCCAAGGAAACATTCATTGGCCGGGAGAATTGCGATTTAAGCTATCCCCAGGACACCCTGCTTTCCCCCCGCCATGCTTCCGTATCCATACGCGATGGCAAGCTGATGCTCACGGACCTGAATAGCCAGCACGGTTCCTTTATCCGCCAGCGGCAGGATTCAGAACTGGTGCCCGGCGACGTTTTTCTGCTGGGGCGCGAGCTCTTCCGCTTCGTTACCCAGAGCCTCGACGAATCGCTCCCCAAGGAGCCGACCGAGGGCACCATGGTGTGGGGCGTCCCCAAGCTGCAAAAGGGGCCCCTCACCGCCAAACTTGAGCACATCAGATTGAATGGTGAAGTTGTAACCGAGTTCAAACTCGACAAGCCGGAGACCACCCTGGGCCGCACCACGGGCGACCTGGTGTTCAGGGACGACCCCTACATGTCCGGAACGCACGCCCGCATCGTGGTCCAACCGGGGCGCTTCATCCTTCAGGATATGCGCAGCCGGAACGGCGTGTACCGCCGCGTGCGAAGGGAAGTCCCCCTCATCGACGGCGACGAATTCTTCATGGGAGAACAGCTCTTCCACGTGGAATTCAAGAGCGTCTGATCACGCCTCTCCAGCCGGCGCAGAGCGAGCGCAACTCTGGGGAAAGGGAAAGGGTGTCAGA
>PLWR01000745.1 GCA_003165615.1 Acidobacteriota bacterium
TGGAGCCGATGCCGTTATCTAATCAGGCCTGTTCTGGAGGTCCGCAGCCTTTCCGTGTCATTTGCGGAAGAGCCACAAAACATGTCCGCGCTAAGCTGGCTACGTGCTGGCAAACGACAGACAGGGGTCAGGCGCCCAAGTTACGTTAGGCTGCGCCAACAGATCGATTTTCGCCTTGCTTCCCTTCACCTCAACCTGCAACACGCTGTAGGTCCACGTCCCCGCACTCTTATGCGCGGTGAGATAGATCGTGCCTTTGCCTTTCGGGCCGGCAATCGGCACGCTGAGATTGGCGTCCCCGGAACTGTTGTTCAAGCTGATCGAGCCTGACACGAACCAACCTGCCTTAATCGGAGTGCCCAGATGTTCCACCACGCCGGGATTCGAACGCGCCCTGGCCAAGGCTTCTTTGGCCACATCGGAATTCTTCATCAAAGAAAACAGGAAGATGACGAAGCCGCAGATCCCAACAATTACCAGCAGGAAAAAGCCCGCGATCAAACCCACGATCAGCTTCCAGGGGGTTCGCCGCGGACTCGGGGGCTCGGGGTAAGTCTGTCCAGGCATCATGGTGTCATCTCGGGACATAACACCTCCGTTGCGAATCGGAATCCATCCCCAACCGGGAAAGATCCAAGCAGTCCGCCCCGCGGCATTGTAACGCCGACGTCCCCACCGGCGCCCGCTGCGGCGGGCGCGGTGCTCGCCGCACCGGGCTATAACGTCGATCTCCTATCAATGACACCAGCGGCGGTCGGAGACCGCCGCTACAGCTCAGGCACAGCCAATCGTGCCGGGCTATATAAACATTGCTAGGCCGCCCGGCTTCCCTTCTTCGTTTCTTTTTGCGGCTCTGCCCCCGGCCAATAAACTCTTTGCCCCATCTCTACCGAGCGGTTCCCGTAGATGACGCCCAGGGCGTCGGCCTTGCCGATGGCGAACGGGGCGATGATGGGCGCGCCATCGCGGACGCTCAGCAGGAAGTTGTGCAGCTCGCTCCACCAGGGATCGTGGGGCTCCTCGTAACTGTAAATGCCCATTGAAGCCAGCCAGTGTTTGGCGTAGCGCATCTCCCGATCCATAAAGCCGAGATCGTTCATCGCGCCCCTTTCGGGGAAAATGGGAATGCCCGCCTGCACCGCCTGATTGCTGACGGTGGCGCCTGCCCACCAGTTTTCCTTGCCGGCGCCGCTCGAAACCTTGGCCACCGGTTCGCGGAAGTACAACCCTTTGCCTAGAGTAATGATCAGCGTTCCCTGATCGCCCATGATCTGCTCGTCGAAGTCCAGGTGGGCGTTGTAAAGGATACCACTCCAGAGGAACTTCCGCCCGCCCGGATATTCGTAAATGGCCTCGTTGTTATCGCAGGTTTCACGGCCATCTTTCCAGTAATTGATTCCCCCCGTGGCATATACGGAAATAGGCTCCGAACCGATGGCCCAGTTGGCGATATCGAGCTGGTGCGAGCAGAATTCCGCCAGCATCCCGCCGGAGTATTCCTTGTACATGCGCCAGTTGATGAGGCGCTCGAATTTGGGGTCGGGGACAGGGCGCCGCCAGTTCCGGTTGCTGTGCCATTGGGCGCGCACGAACATGACCTTGCCCAGCGCCCCCTTGCGGATCATCTCCATGGCCACCTGGTAGAGCACGCTCGACCGCCGCTGCAATCCCACTTGCAAGACCAGCTTGGGATGGTCGTCCATCGCTTTGCGGATCAGGTCGCCTTCCTCTTCCTTGAAATACATCGTCTTCTCCACGAAGACATGCTTGCCGGCATCGAGCGCGTCCACCACCATCTGCGCGTGCAGATTCAGCGGTGTGGCAATGAACACTGCATCCATGTCCTTTCGTTCCAGCATTTTGCGGTATTCCACATAGGTTTCGGGATTCGAGCCGATGGTCTCAACCCCCTTTTTGAGATTGGGGGGATAGATATCGCACGTGGCAATGCAGCGCCCTTCCGGAATCGTTGCCAGGAATTTGAGGAGCGTGCAGCCCTCCGTCCCCGTCCCAATGAATCCGTAGCGAATGGCATTAGCGGGGCTTTGGGCGTACATAATGTGGGGGGCAACGAGACTCGTGAGGGAAGAGGCAGCCCCTACCGAGGCGGCCGTCTTCAAGAAATCACGGCGTGTAACATCTTGTTCCTTCTCCATTTATCAAGTCTCCTTATGATTCCAGAACTCGGGCCAGGGCCGGGAGGAATTTTGCGCACACATGTATTTCCGGTGGGGATTATAGCACTTGGCAAGCCAAATTTGACCTGCGACAAATTATACGATTCCGCCCAACAACGCTACGTAGTGATGCAGTTTGAAGTCGTAGTGGCGAGTTTACCTCGCCACATGGCGGCCTAAGGCCGCCTCTAGGAATTCAAATACCCAATGCTACGCTTGCTTGCGTGACTGGATTATAATGGCGACATGCTAAAGACTATCCGCCTCAAGAACTTCAAGCTGCACGAGGATGCGCCAGCTTCTGGAAAATATCCTGACGCGACAGGCGGAGTTGTGCGAGGCGCAGCGCACCGCCATCCGGCGCGAGTGCCTGGTGGGTCCGTCGAGCTTTGAACGCGCCGCGGAAATCGCTCCCACCCACCCCGACGCCCTGCTCATCCAGCG
>PLWR01000505.1 GCA_003165615.1 Acidobacteriota bacterium
TTCACATAATCCAGGATGTAAAGCGCCCGCAATCCGCGTTGCTCCAGGTGGGCCGTCAATTCATCATACTCTGTCCAATCATAGACGCCCGCTTTTCTCTCCGTTGCCTCCCAACTGAAATCCATGCGCACAAACCGGAACCCGGCGTTCGTGATCAGGTCCAGATCGTGCGCATGTCCGGTGACGAAATGGATGTTGACGCCGACGCTGGCGGGAATGACGGCTGGGGGGATTTGGCCGCAAAGAGTCTGGTGCAAGAGGCCCAGGACCAACAAAGGGGCGGAAGGTTTCATGGCCGAATCGTAGAGCATTGGACCCCGACTTTCGAGTTCTGATTCTGAGACTCCAATCCAGCACAACAAGAGCCTGGACCCCGCTCCTCGGTCGACCGATGCTCGCTTCATAAAACTGTTCCTTGATGCACAGCACGGATGAGTGTAATTGAGCACCGGACTCATGAGAATTCTCCGGCCAATATGCCTCGTCGGCCTGACGTTTTTTGCGCTCTTGACGCGCGCCGCCGAGGACGACCTGCAACGGGTTCGCTTTCGTGAGGTGGACACGCTGTTCGCCAATCCCGGCCAGGGGTGGATGAGCCAGCAACGCAATCCCAATTGTGAGACGCGTTTCCCCTGCTCGGTCGCCTACATCCGGTTCGACTGGACGGACGTCGAGCCGCAGGAGAGCCAATACAACTGGAAGTTCCTTGACGACGCGATCTCGGCCTGGAAGCCGCGCGGCGCCGCTGTGGCCATGCGCGTCATGACCGCCAACGCGCACAGCGGCGGATATTATTCCTCAACCGCTGTGCCAGACTCAAAGTCGCTCAATATTGGTAATCTTCGCGCGCCCGAGAATCACAGTCTCCATCGAGATCTTCTCCAAGATGTCGGTCGACAATAAAGCAGTGTGCGTCCCTGGCATAACGCGTGTGATCTTCAGCATGGCAACGTAATCAGTCTCCACGAAAAGCGGCTTCACAAATTTCAGGTTCTGAAACCGATAGATTGTTCCATCTCCAGGAAATACTGTTCCCAACAGGCGCGAAAAAACAAAAGCCCCGAGCATCCCGGGAACCGAAAGCTTCCCGATGGGGCACCTAGCTGCGGCCTTGGGATCGAAATGAATCGGGTTTTTATCGCCGCTCAGTTCGGCAAACGCCACAACCTGCTCTCGGGTCAGGCGAAACGGCCACGAGCAGGAAATCCCCACCGCGAAAACCTTATGAAAATGCTGGCTCATCGACATGGTGGGCAGACATCTTCAGTGGTTCATTATAGTCCAGTTCCTTTGTGAACCCATCCTTCAGAAGCAGCACGGAAATAATTGCGGCAGCGGAACACGTAAGACCGACAATCGCGGCCGCCGGAACGATACCGAGAGCGGGTTTCATACCGAGAAATGCCGCCGAAATTGGGAAAAGCAGAAAACGGACGAAGTTCGGTACGGTGATTGTCACGGTCCCGCGAACATTCGTGCCGAACTGTTCGGCTGCGTTCGTGACCATATTCGCCCAAAAACCAATTCCGAGGCCGGCGATCACACAACGTGCATAAAAGGCGTATGGCGTCTGGGGCGGCGTGAACAGGAATCCGCAAATGCCAAGAGCGGTGACACCATGGAAGATCAAAAGCGCCTTCTTGCGCGATTGCAGGACTTGGCTCAACAAACCGCATAGAATATCCCCAACCGCAATGCTGAGGTAAGTCCAGATCAAAGCCGTCGCAGG
Organism: Acidobacteriota bacterium; assembly: GCA_003165615.1. Next base: position 1,730 of record PLWR01000505.1, read on the forward strand.
CACGGGAAGCGACTTCATGCCGAACGCGCGGCCAAACTCAGGAGCTCCGGGAACCAGCAGCCCTGTAACAAAGAACGTAGGGGCTCCCACGAGCACACAGGCAGTGTACTTCATGCACTGCGGCCACCGGACGAGAAAGGACAATACATGAAAATACGTGCCTGTTTGTCCGGTTTCCCGATTCTTTTCGAATAGCTTTGACTCCCCAAGACCAAAGCGCAGAGCCAGAATTCCCAAACCCATTACACCCCCAATTATGTAATCAGTGCGCCACGGCAACGAACTCTTCGCAAGGACAGCCGCAGCAACAACGCCCAACATGCCACAGCACCCAACCACCATGGTGCCGAGTCCCCGCCGGCTCATGCCCATGTTCTCCGATACAAGCGTTATGCCAGCGCCCAACTCGCCGCCCAAACCCACGCCCGCGACAAACCGCGCCGCGGCGTACTGAACCACGCTATGCACAGCGCCCGTCAAGGCGTTCGCCACAGCATACACCAAAATCGAGGCTAGGAGCACACGTCGCCTCCCGCGCCTATCCGCAAACGGCCCCCACAACAGGAGAGCCCCGATTGCCATACCGAACAATTGCCAGTTCATTATGCCGGTATAAACAGAAAGCGATTGCACGTCTGGAACGCCAAGATCCCGCAGGCTCTGCACCCGCAGAGCTGGCAACTGGAAGGTGTCGAAAAGGTCAACGAAGTACCCGGCGGCAGCAACGATCACTGCGCCCCACGGAATTCGATCATTTTCTCTCATAATTAATTAGACTTTATTCTGATTACCGGAGTTCTCTAAATATGCGTTAACAACAACCTCGGCAGACCTCTCCTCTTGAAAGACGGACCATTTGACGAAGTCCCGCGCTATTCTCCGCTTGGTCATGTAAGCTTCTCTAACTTCCAGTTTCTCGGCAAAATCAGTGAGCTCGCTGGCGGACCTCGCCAGACGCCGGCGTTCCTGCCAAAATTCAACGATCGGGAAGTAACGAACACTTGTCGCTTCAAGCTCCTCATCCGAAGAGACCTTACTTATCATCTTGTGGCCTTCCCGAGAAGAAATCCATTCCCAGCGTTCTCCAACTAGAGATTCCGCTTTTCGATGGTCGTCAGCACTTGGATCCTTCTTCGCGACATAAAACAAGCGGTACCCAATGGCGGGGCAGGAGGGAGCATGATCCGCAACCAAAGTGTACAGCTTAAGCCTCCCATGTACTTTCAACAACTCGTCGCGCACTTTCTCCGTAGATACCTTCGGGTCAACCGTGGCCTCCTCAAACGCCTCGAAAAGAACGGTGGTGTAAAGGTCCATTACATGGCCCTCGAGGCTGCTGATATAGCTGGACAGCCCGCGGGGCAGCTTGGCCAAGCAACCCTCCGATGTGCCGAACGGCAAGATTATGGCATATGACAAGCCATTGGCCACGGCCCTTGCAACCGGCATAAGGTAATCATGCTTTCCAACAGGACTCGTCAGAATCGGCAATTCTCGAAACTCAACCACCATTAGATTTGCCTCAGAAGCGTGCTGGTTAAACCAAGCCTCGATCCGCAATGCTTCCGCCGATGATGGCTGAGTCGTCCCCAAGAGTTCCTTCTCAAGCTGCTCGATGGCGACCGGATCTCCCTTCCTAAAAGCTGCGGCAATCTGGCGCGCGCCTTTCCTTGAGATATCACGCTCCCCACTTTTCCACTTATAAAGGAGGCTTGCGCTGATACCCTCTCCGAAGAACTCCGCCATATCGCTTACCGTCCGGCGTTCTGCTTTCCCACCGTCCGTCAGCCGCTGAAATTCGCGATCCAATATTCTGTTCAACTCGTCCACATTCATAAGGTTTTTGCCATTTCTCACATTATTATACAGATTTGTAAATGAATGTCAATTTATTTTTACAAAATGTCCAAATCCACACATTTTAATCAAAACTACTAAAATTCATTAGAGATGTAGATGCTACAGGTTATCAATTGACGCCGCGATTAGCATATTCTGTACCATTTGCACGTTGCAACGGTGTTTATTTTGATAGAAATATACACTTTATCACTTGCACTATGTCCATTTATTGATAATATGTATAAACAATGTTGAAAATGGACATTATTATAAAAGAAAACCTTAATAAAACCGGCCGAGGCTTCCGAACTGACGGCGACGCTGAACCTCTCTACGAGTCTAATGGATCCAATTCGAGCCAATGCTCCCTAGGCTGGTTAGCCGACGCTTGGGTCTGCGGCACCTCCGATCAACTTTGCCGCTACTGCGGGCAGCCTCTCATATTCGCTCCGCCGTGCCTCGCACTCGAAGCCTGCACCTGTGGTGGCGCCGCCAAAGTCATTCTCTCCGCCCGGGGCAAACCCGCCGCCCGGATCGGAGCCAACAGGCACACCAGCGCGGGATGACCAAAACACCCAAAATGAAAATCGTAAATCAAATATTGACGGCGCTAGTGGGATTTTTCCGTCCCACAAGCGGAAACGCCAGCCCTATCCCTTGCCATACCGGGCCTACACCCGGCCCGGGAACCGACGAAATCCAGATTTGCAATCACCCCCGGCATGGCGCCTATGGCGTCCGCCGCAAGTTTAAATCCCGCGGCATAAGCTCTACCGGGCGCGAATTCGTCGTCTGGCAATGTTCGGTGCCATCGTGTGGCGAGTTTATTGCCGTCACCAGAGATTCCTACACCGGACAAGATCACGTCCTCTTCCGCGGCCACCACTTCAACCCGAACCGCGAACGCCCGCGCCAGCCGACCTTCCGGGCCATTCGCGCCGCCAACCCTGCCATCTAACCATGTCTAAATGGGGGCCACCGACGCCGGCGGCCCCAACTCTTTGAAAGAAGTATGCGCTCGCCTTGCCAAAGAACGCTGCCCACCATCGCGATCCAAGTCTGCTTCGCGGCTCCAACCTCGTTCCCCGTCAAGGTGCTGGCGGGTTCCACGACGGGTCGGCCAGCCAGCCTGCACCGCAACAATCACATTTTCGCCCCGGCCCGGGGCAACATTCTCGCCGGTGGCCACCCTTCCACCGGCAGGAACGTACTAACCAAAGGGCAGCAATAAACAAATAAAAACAATATGAAGAAACTCGTAATCGAAACCGCCAAAGGGACGCGGAATTACACCCTGAACCCCGCTTCCCAAGGCTATGACGTCTATCGCGTGGAGTCCGGCTTCTTCTCGTCCTCCAAGAAGCTGGTCGGCCATGGCAGCAACATCGAAAATGCCGTTTTGGTCGCCAGGGTGGACGCGGGCGACTCCACCGTCAAGTCTACCCGGCTCCATGGCTAATTAAAACCCACAGCAGTAGAAAGATAAAGCTACTATGAACAGAAATCCAACAAACGAGCGTAGCCCGCTCCGCCCCCTGTTGGCGGAGGCCAGCGATGCCCTCGCGTCGCAGCGTGGCTACAACCCGACCAGCACCGCCCGGAACGGCAACGGGCATCATCGCGGCGACGGACGACCGACCGACGGCGCGAGCCAGTGGCTCCTCCAGCCCGGTGCCAAGTTGCCCCCGCGCGCCTTTCAAGTCCATCCCGCCGAGCGCGGGGTCTTCTGGCGCATGGCCCACGCGGTCCCGCTCGACGGCAAGGAAGCCTCCGAGGTCCAGCGCATCGGCGGCGCCGTCTTTGACGCCATCTTCAGCGAGGGCAAAAAGTTCGAGCTGGAAATCGCGGCGGGCAGGCTCGAAATGGAACGTCTCACCGCCGAAAGGGCCAGCCTCGAGTCCGACATAAGCGCAATCCCGGCCACAGTCGTCCAAGAGCCGCCTGTGGCGCAGTTTCCCAAACTGTTCTCCGTCCGCTGGTGGATGTTCACGGCGTGCCTCCTGCTGTTCGTCGTTTCCTGCTGCGCTGCAATCGCGAACATTTCGGCGGCGTACCTGCCCAGCATTCAATCCCAGATCCTCGCCATCGCCGTCGCCAGCCCTTGGGTGCTCGCCGCCGTCGCCGCCAAACTCCTCACCCGTGGTGCTCAGGCCCGCACCCTCACCATTTTCCGCTGGTCCGTTGCCGTCATTGGCTTCCTGGGCCTCATCCTCTGGCTCGCCGGCCTCTGCCCGCTGGTGGCTGGCTTGGACCTCACCAACCTCGCTGGCGGCACCACCATCCTGCCTGACCGTAGGCTGGCTTTCCTCGGGCAACTGCTATGCGAGTTTTCCGCAGGCTATCTGCTGATCACCGGCATGATGGACGCCCTTACCTACCAGCGGGTCATCGTCAGGAACGAGAACCGCACCCGCATCGCAGACTGTCTCGCTGAGGTGGTTGGGCAGATTGACCAAATCATGCAGCAACTACAGAAGCCCACATGCAACCTCGCGGAATGGCAGGCCTCCCGCGTCAGCTTCATCGAGGAAGGCTTGACCATCCTCCGCATCCGCTCCGCCGAAGCGGCCTACCTCGCCGAGCTTCAGCGTCAGCGCGCCAACAACCAGCGCCTCTTGGCCGACTTTAATTCCTAACTATCACCTCAATACCTAATTCCAATCCAAATTATGAAATCAATCGCTCTAACCGTAACTACTATCGCCATCGCCGCCGTCGCCGCCACACCTACACCGCCGCCGGAAATCGTCTTCGCCCTCTCCCCCTTCCAACCGCCAGGCGATCGCACCAATCAGGAAGCAATGCTACAGCGATTCCTGCTACGTGACCGGCCGCAGTCCACCCGCGTCACTATTTGGGACGCTTGGGAGTTAAAGATCCTTTGCGACCTGCCCGCAGCCCCGCTGGCCTTCGACTCCCCCGCCGCCCGCGCTCCGCGCCTGGTCCCAGCCTTTGCCGCCCTCAGGCAGTGGGCCACCAGGAACGGCGTGCCAGGGGCGCCGGCCGGCATGGAGAATTCCGCCGCCATCAAGCTCCCAGAGTGGCTCGAGTCCGTTTCGCTCAAACCTGCCACAAGCGGTCGAGTGCTGGTCATTTTCGCCTCACCCTTCCTCTTGGTCCCGCAGGAGCCGTCATTCTCAATGGTCCAGACGCGATACCCGAGCGACGCCCACCTCGCCCGCCCATCCGCCGAAACAATCTACGGCACCGCCGACAAACATGGCCACCTGGCCAACACCACCGTTCTTTGGGCCTACGGCTCCGAAAACATCTGGGCTTCCGAGCACCACCGGGAGCGAGTCACCCGCTGGTGGTCGATGTTCGTAGCCAGTCAGGGGCCGAACGCCGTGCTGGCCGGCTTCACCAGCGACACCGCCCAAGTACTCCTCGAATCGCTCCGCACGGACCACCATCCGATCGGCGATTTCGCGTCCAACCCATCTGACCCCGCCGTGGTGATGCATGTGGCCACCGCCCGGGACGTCCCCGTCGAAGTCCCGCTTCCGATCCCGCCGCTACCGCTGAAGCCTGTCGCACAGCCCACCACGATCGTGCTGCCCGTGCCGGCCATAACAACGGTTCCAGTCCCGCAACCAAGTAGACCGCCACCACTCCGGCTCGCCAAAGTGGAGGAGACCCCAAAGCCGCTACCCGCGCCGCCCGCCACCATGGTCACCCTGGACGTCCGCGTGACCGACTCTGCCAACAAACCCATTGCCGGCCTCGCCCAGTCCAACTTCACCATTCTGGAAGATGGCACCATGCAGGATATTGCGTCCTTCGCCAGCGAGAGGGCACCGATGAGCCTCGTCCTCCTGCTCGATACCTCCGGCTCCATCGCCNNCCAGGACGAGTTCTGCCTGGTCGAGTTCAAGGTTGCCGTCTCCGTCATTCAGGATTTCACCAGCGATGCCTCATCAGCCGACCGCGCCTTGGCCACCCTCAAGGCCGGCGGCGGAACCGCCTTGCTGGACAGCCTGAAATTCGCCCTCGAATATGCCAATCAGAAGGGGAAGCAGGAACGGAAAGGTATCGTGCTGATCACGGACGGCGGCGAGGCCGACAGCCACTCAACCCGCGCCGACGTAATCCCGCTACTCCAGCAAGGCAACGTCCAGTTCTACAGTATCGCGTTTCCCGAGGGCCTCGGTCTAGCCCAAGCGCCGGACTCCCGTGGCCACGGCGTCAAAGCCCAGCCCACCGAGGCTCTCGCACGAAACCTCCTCGACACCCTGGCCAAGGCCAGCAGCGGCGGCCTTGTGTTTTATCCCCGCCAGGCAGCCGAACTCGACCGCATCTCCGAGTCCATCGTCTCGGACCTCCGCGCGCCCCGTTACACGCTCGCCTACAGTCCTCACCGGCCCCAGACCGATGCTGGCTGGCGCTCCATCCAAGTTCTGGTCAGCCCGTCCGTTACGCACGGGCCACTGACAGCCCGCACCCGCGCCGGCTACTTCGCCGGTCAGACCCAGACTGGTCCAGGACCGATCAGCAGAACCACCGACGCCAGCCAGCCGAGCCAATGAAAACCAACCGCAAAATCCTGGTCGCCGTCATTCTTGGCCTGCTCCTTGTCCTCGCCGCCGTGTTCCTGCGTTCCGGGCGTGGAGTTCCTCGACATCGGTTCCTACGGCATCTGGGGCGAGTGGCATACGACCCATCCCGCGCCCGTCGCCGTGCGCGAACAGATAGTGGACATGTATTTGCAGGCCTTCCCGAAGACTCCGCTGGTTTTCATGTCCG
>PLWR01000568.1 GCA_003165615.1 Acidobacteriota bacterium
AACGATCTCCTGGCTTGATCGCAACCCGACGCGAATCCCCACGGCCCCGGTCGATCCTGTTGTTTCCGTGCTTCGTGTGGACGCGCGAGATGGTTCCCCGCTGGCAATTCTCGTGAACTTCGCTTGTCATCCGGTGACTCTGGGCCCGGATAACTTGGAATTTTCTGCTGATTTCCCGGGAGTTGCGACGAAGACCGTCCGAGAGGCCTTTGCCGGCAAGCCGGTGTGCTTCTTCCTCCAAGGCGCTACGGCCGATATCAATCCCTTTTACGCGGCAACCCCACGCGAACAAGACGCCGTGAAGATGCGCGACTGGGAGGGAGAAGAACTGGGGCGGGAAGCCGTGCGCGTAGCAACAGCAATTCAATCACGAGAAGACGCCCAGGCGAGCCTGCAATTTGCTGAAGACCTGATGCCCTTTCAATTGCGCTGGGACGCCGAGGAATGGCGGCGGTCGACCCTCAGCGCGTACGGTCAGGCTTTCTCGGATTCCGTCCTTCCTCGCATCCGGCAAGAGTGGCGATTGCCCGTTGTCACCTTCCTCATCAACCAGCGAGTTGCCTTCATGGGTATGCCCGGCGAGCCTTTCGTGGAATTCCAGATCAACTGGCGGGATCGCTGTCCGGTCAGGGACGCCTTCTTTCTGGGATATGCCGGCGGGTACTTCGGGTACTTTCCCACGATTCGGGCCGCGACCGAAGGGGGATACGGCGCCACAAGTCCCACGACGTGGATTGAGGTCGGCGCTGGGGAGCGCATGGTGAACCACGCCCTGGCCAGAACATACGAAATGTTGGGGCGGCTTCGGAAGGTCCCCGACGTTACAAACTGGTGAGTGAGTGTTAGACCAAAGCCACCCTGTCACATCTGTTCAGACAGGCGACCTCAGCAGCCGCATAGAGATTACGCTGCCCCGAAGAAGTATTCCTCGGATTAAGGAGCTTGTTCCCCCATGAAACCTCTTGACTGGGGCATCATGGTGATCTATGCCCTGGTGGCGCTGGCCATCGGATTGTATTTCACCCGGCGCTCAAGCCGCGGGATTGAAAGCTACTTTGTTGGCGCCCGGTCGCTGCCGTGGTGGATTATCGGGTTTTCCGCCGTCGCCACCTTCACCTCCGCGGGTTCATCCTCAGCATTTACCATGCTCATCTATTCCGGCGGACTGCTGGGGAACTGGTGGTGGTGGATTCCCTGGATGATCTGGATGCCGCTGGTTGCGGTGATCTGGTCGAAGTTCTGGAGAAGACTGCGAATTGTTTCCACCGCGGAATTCGTCGAAGTACGGTACGGAGGCCGGGCCGCCGGAGTATTCCGCACGATTTCCGCCGTCTATTATAGTTTCGGTTGGGCCGTGGTTCTGATGGCCTACGTCACCGGATGGCTTACGAAATCCGTTGGCCCCATCCTGGGTTGGCGGGACAGCTCTATCATTCTGTTTGCCGCCGCACTCACGTTGGCCTATACGATGCTGGGCGGACTTCTGGGCGCAGCCTATTCCGAGGTCTTCCAGTTTGTTTTCTTCGTGACCGCGAATGTAATTTTCATTCCTGTCCTCATCCACCGCCTTGGTGGTCTTGGGCAGATTTATGCAAATGCCGAACGCCATGGCGGGGCGTCGTTCTTTCACGCGACCCCGCCTGGCGGAGAATTCACGGGCCTTACAATCTTCGCCTTGGTGTTACAGGGCATGTTCTTTGCCGCGTCACCCACCGGGGGCGAAGGATTCACAGCCCAAAAATTCATGGCCGCCAAGAATGAATTTCACGCGCAAGTGGGCCAGCTTTTCAACTCCATGCTCTCCCTCGTCGTGCGCGTAATCCCTTTTATCTTTCTCGGCATCATTGCGGCCAGCGTTTTCCCCAAAGGGTCCGTTGATAGCGCTCTTGCCTGGGCCATGTTGGTCAGGCGGTTCGGTTTTGCCGGGCTCACGGGAGTTCTGGTGGCCGGAGAATTCGCTTCCTATCAGTCTGCCATAAGTACAGAAATGAATTGGGGGGCCTCTTACCTCATTAACGACATCTATAAGCGGCTGATAAAAAGGAATGCCAGCGACCGGCACTACGTGTGGGCAGGCCGCTTGGCTACGTTTCTTCTGTTGGTTTTGGCCCTCCTCATGGGCGCCTATTTGGTGAAAGGCATGATGGCGTGGTTCCTTTTCATCAATAGTGTCATGATCGCCTTCCTCCTGCCTCTTGCTTGGCTGCGATTCTTCTGGTGGCGTTTGAATATTTGGGGTGAGGTCGCGGCGCTGGCGGGGGGGTTGCCGTTCGGCTACGTTATATGGTTCCCCCTCGGTTTTGCCCATAAGCCGTTCTGGCAGGGCTTTCTGCTCCTATTTGGCATGGGATGGTTGGTCATTGTAGCTGTGACCCTACTGACACCTGCGGAATCTACGGCAACGCTGGAAGCGTTTTACCGGCGCTGCAAGCCCCCTGGCCTATGGGGCAGCATTGCCCAATCGGTCCCCCCTGAGGAGCGGGCGAGAATTCGCAAGGAATTCCGCGGGGACGTCTGGGAGTGCGTATATGGGATCACGCTATGCACTGCCAGCGTGGCTGCTACGTCATGCTTGTTTGGCCGTCACTGGTTGGCAAGCGGCGTGTGGGTGGTTATTGCCGTTCTCGCCTTTTTCCTTTTTATCCGGCGTTGGATCCGAAAAGGCATTTTCCATGCGCTCAACGATGATAGTGCCGACTTAGGCTTGGAGAAGCTGAGAATTGAATAGTGCATATATGGTTACCATGAATCGCGTCCACATTGAATCAATTGATGCTGGCGCAATCTGGTGGGGAGTAGTTCTGCATAATCAGCACGGAGAACCAGGGATGCCCCCGATGTACGAGCCACTATTGGAGGAGGCGAGATGGGAGAACCACCTCAATTTGACCTGAGCGGAAGGGTGGCCCCGGTGACAGGTGCGGCACGCGGCCTGGGGCGCGCAATCGCGCTGGCTCTGGCTCACGCTGGGGCCGACGTCGCGCTCAGACTGCGCCATGTAAACACAGGCAAAGGCCTTGCTTGTGTGATTGAAGCTACGGGCCGCTCCAGGCCCACCAAGGTCAACTCAAACCTCTCTGCTTAACAATTCCCCTCACCGTGTAGGCGCCTTTGCCAGTTAGTGTGTGGCCTGCAGCCTGTCCCGCTTCCGCCTGCTTTAACACCGCTACGATCTGCTCCACGCTGAATCGTTTTTGCTTCACGGCAAATTACCCTCCTTGGGGTCTTAGATTTTGCCGGAAACAAACTCCCGAAGTGGATCGAAAAAACCGGCGCCACTCCGTTGCGCGAGAGTGGAACTTGGAGCTGAGGGAACCAAAGTCCTGCACACATGCCGCACACAGATCCTGACTGGCCTCATCGGAAACTCAAGAAAAGAAGAAACCGACGACGCATGGGACACTGATATCGCGAATCAGTGGCCCGGGCCGCCGGTTAGTTACACAATCGGTCCGAAGTCAGCCGGATTAGGCTGACTGCGCTCACGTGGTGGTGGGAACGTATGAGAGCACCAATGCATCTGTGCGCCTTTGGCCAAAGGCCGATACTTTAGCGGTGTTACAGATAGAAATCGCTGGTGCCCAGTGCATTATAGAAAGGCCCACAGCCCGAGGCAAGTCCTTGCCCATTTCCTTGCCCAAAATGTTGCCGACTACGCCCAAATGAGGCCATTTTACGCTGCGAATACCAGCGTAAATCGCTGAAAACACACCACCCCGACTCATAATGATGGGATTAGGAAACCGTTGCTCTATCCGTCTGAGCTACAGGCCCGGACTTTCCTTTCAATAACTTAGCCCGATTACACTCACTTCTCAACCTCTACGGCAACATTTACGGCAACACTTTCTGGAGCAAATGCGATATCACCTCCGCAGCCTCGCGCTCCCCTTCCCTAGAGAACTCCACGTACCAATCCGCCGTAGTTTCCCACTTTGAATGTCCCAGCCTGGCCTGAATCACCTTCACCGGAACCCCAGCCCGATACAGCATCGTCCCTGTCCAATGCCGTAGCTGGTGCCAGGTCAGCTTAATTCCAACCTTTCTTCCAGCAGGCTTAACACCAACCCTGAGAGCATGCCACTACGTCATGGCCTTACCCGGGTGTTCTGGGTGTGGGAACACCAAGTCGTCTTCCGTGACTTCGGGAGATAACGACTTGAACTTCCTGAGCCGTTGAATCTCTGCCTCGCTCAGGTACACAGGCCTATTGCTTCGATGACCTTTTGTGAGGTGCATATGCCCGTGGTAGCTGGCCGTGAGAAACCAGACGAGTTTATCCTCGAAATTGATAGCTCCCCACTTGAGACCGAGAGCCTCACCAATACGGCAGCCTGTAACGAGAACGAACCAGGCTAGTGTCCCGTAGGGCTCCTTAAGTGTATCCAGAAGCTCTTGCATCTTCTCCTGGCTGGGTACCGCTACGGGGATGCGCGCATCGGCTTCCGGCATCTGAATGAGTGTCGCGGGGTTGGCGGTGACGTACTCATCCCGGATAGCCTGGCGGAACAGAGAACGAATAACCGTTCTCACGTTATCGCAGGTATGCCTAGCCCTGCCTTCGCTATGGAGGCGGTTTATGAGCAGTTGTACATCCCGCCTGGCAACTTGGTTGAGCTCCATGGCACCCAGGGTTGGCACAATGTGAGCATTGAGAATCTGGAGATACGCTAAGCGCGTGCTGGGTTTTCGCTTGCTCACGAACTCGGGTTTGTAATGGTCTTCCACGTAAGCATTCACGGTCATCACCGAGCGCGGCAGCCTGACAATCTCCGACTCCATCTTGGAAATGA
>PLWR01000001.1 GCA_003165615.1 Acidobacteriota bacterium
AAACCGCTTAAGTGAACAGCATTGACACTAGCCTGAATTTCTCAGATTAGGCCCCACTTGGAACAATACAAAAAGCACTTGTAGACTGAGCTATATTGACCAGACTTCCGCACCCGCGGGCGTTAGTCTGCCGTTGGGTGTCGAGAATCCTTGACGACGCAAGCGGCTTCTTAACCCGGGAAGAGATGGTAATCGTTCAATATCGAGGGTCCACGTCATTGTCTGTTCAGAATTGCTAACCATGACAACCAAAGGCGCAGCCGCAGCGGGGGAGCTAACGGCAATGGATACACCCGGCAAATTTGGTTTTCTGGCCCACTCTGAACCACTTCAAGAAGGAGAATTTCTATGAGCCCCAACCGTAAACGATTCCTGCGCGACTACTTTCCGGGGATTAACCTGAAATTTATTGGCCTGCTTTGCGCGGCTGCCGTCACGGTCGGCTACCTGAACCGTAGCACCTATTCTCCCTTCGTGTTGGCGCAGGACAAAGCACTGGATGGTGCGGATATTGTCGCCCTGCAAACCCTCAACAAAGCCTATGAACGAATCGCCCGGATGGTGACGCCGGCGATCGTCTCGATTCAATCGACACAAGTGGTCAAGCCCCGGGTGTTCCCGTTGATCCCACAATCATTTGATAGCCCGGACCAGGGTCCGCGAGAGGAACCAGAGCACGCCCTGGGTAGCGGCGTTCTGGTCAGCGCCGATGGATATATCCTGACCAACAACCACGTCATTCAGGATGCCTCATCCATCAAAGTGATGCTTTCCGACAAGCGGACCTTCACCGGCAAGGTCGTGGGAGCTGACCCGCAGACGGACGTGGCGGTAATAAAGATTGATGGCAAGGATCTGCCCACAGCCTCTCTGGGCAACTCCGCTAACCTGTACGTGGGTGACATCGTGATGGCTTTCGGGAATCCCTATGGGCTCAATTTCACGGTGACCCGCGGCGCCGTCAGCGCTCTGAACCGGTCAGAAGGCGCCATTGAAGACATTCAGAACTTCATCCAGACCGACGCGCCGATCAATCCGGGAAACTCCGGCGGCGCGCTGGTGGATGTTCAGGGTGAAGTCATTGGCATTAACACTGCCATTATGAACAGCGATTCCGCCCCCGGAGAAGGGGGCGGGTCGGTTGGCATCGGGTTCGCCATTCCCATCAACATGGCCAGGCATGTGATGGACGACTTGGTCAAAACTGGGGAGGTGTCACGGGGTTATCTTGGCGCCCAAGTACGCACCTTGGACGAAGGTCTGGCGCATGCTTTTGAGGTGCCTGACACTTCCGGGGCTTTGGTTGAGGACGTTCCGCCCGGGGGACCTGCTGACAAGGCAGGACTGAAGAACGGCGACGTGATCCGCCATTACAACGGCCAGCCTGTCCCTGACTCCGGACAGTTGATTGCTTTGGTGACAGACACAAAGCCCGGGACCGTTGCGACCTTCGACATCCTCCGGAATGGCAAGGCCCTCAACATGAAGATCACGCTGGGGGAGCATCCATCAGCCCTTGGCGCACACGCCAGCCTCGGCAAACCACCTACGCAGGGCACCTTGGAGGGTGTCAGTGTTCAGTACATTACGCCTGATCTGCGCGATCAACTCGGTCTGTCGACTCGCATTCAAGGGGTGGAGATCAGCAACCTCGATCCGGCAAGCCCAGCGGCCCAGGCGGGTATTCGCCCGGGAGATGTCATCGAGGGCATCAACCGCCAGCCGTTGCACTCGGTGGCGGATTTCGAGCGCCTGGCCGCCAAGGCCAATGGTGACACGTTGCTGCGCCTCAATCGGCAGGGAAATGGATTTTATATCGTTGTTTCGCCGACCCCGGAAGATAACGGCAATCAACAATAGTCAATGGTCCGCCGGTAGCTTTCCTGGCTGTCCCTGGCAACGGGCTGCTGCGCCCCATGACAACCTATACCGCAGGGCCACTACGTCGTGAGGGCGCCGCTACAGCAGGCAAATTCCTTGGATCGACGCTCGCACGGAGTCGCGCCGTTGTATACGGATCGGCGCTTCGGATCTTAACTCTTATTCCGGTCAAGAAAAGATGCCAACACCCGATGCAAATGGCAAGGCAGGGGCTTTGGCCGACGCCCACGGAGCGGCAGGCTCCAAGGTCGCGGCGCCACTGGCCCACCCGGACAAGCCGCCGATTTCAACGAAAACCAAGAATCAGAATATTCATGTTTCGCCTGCCGTCCTCGACGCCGCCCGGAAGGATGGCGAAGCGCTGCTCCGGGACTTGCGAACGTCTGCGGCTGGTCTGACGCAAGCGGAGTCGGAAGAACGGGCGCGCACGACGGGTCCGAATGTAGTGGCGCAAGAGAAGAAGCAAGGCTGGCCCATCCGCGTTCTGAAGATCATCCGCAACCCGCTGGTCATCCTGCTTTCAACTTTGTCGGCAATATCCTTCCTTACCGGCGATGCGCGCGCCGGCTCAGTGATGGCGGGTATGGTGGCGCTGAGTGTGGGACTCCGCTTCTGGCAGGAAGCCCG
>PLWR01000739.1 GCA_003165615.1 Acidobacteriota bacterium
GAGGGACCAATGACCACGCGGTCCAACTCCTGGAGTTCATGGCGCTTCACCCGAATGCCGTTTACGAAAGTCCCATTGACCGAGCCCAGATCGACAATCAGGCTCTTGCCATTTTGTTTGATAATCTCGGCATGCTTCTTCGAAACAACGGGATGGGCGATAACAACATCGCAGCTCGGGTCACGCCCGATGACCAAGTGATCTTTGGCCAGATCGATGTTCTCCATCTTAAGCTCCGGCTCCAGGCCGGAACGAAAGATCAGAGATTTTCCGGTATAACGGCCGAAAGTAATGTAATCACCGTCGCGCAGTTCGGCGGACTTGATGCGGATCCCATTGACAAAGGTTCCATTGGCGGATTGGTCGGTCAGCTCGACTCTGCCCGCTTTGAGCGAAAACTGCGCGTGCACTGCCGACACCGAGGCGTGTTCCATCAACATCTTGCAGCGCGCCGGATCACGGCCGACCATCAGGCCCGCGTCCGGTATGTCCTCGCTCTTTACCGCGAACCGGTCAACAATCAGATCCACGTGAGGGCGGGCCATGAGGTCCGTGAGCTTGATGGCCACGGTGCCGCCGGTGGAACGATCCGCTTGCTGCGCGGCGGCAATATCCGCCTGACTGACAACGGAGGTGTGAACATGGCCATCTTCCGCGTCGCTGGCCGCCTTTCGTACCGCTACCGCGGCGGGCGCCGGGGCGAACGATTCCACGCGGAACACATGCTTGCCGCCCGCAGCACCAAAGGAGACCTGATCGTTGGGCTTTAGAACCGCTTCCTGAACCCGCACTTGATTAACAAACGATCCATTGGAGGAGTCGCGGTCGCGAAGCACTACTTCCCCGGCTTCATTCAAGCCCACCCAGGCGTGCTGACGGGAGATTTGGTCATCCGCGAGGACGATTTGGCATTTGGTCTGGTCGCGTCCGACGATAAGACCTTTGGAGGTAATACTAAACGTGCGGCCGGAGAGGAGTCCGGAAGTGGCAAGCAATCGGAAGGCAGGGGAAGCGGAGGCGGGGGGACCGCCCATCGCAACGGTGGCCACAGATTCTTCGCCGCCGACCGGCCCCTTGGGCATGGCCACCGTGGGGCCAGCCTCCTGCTCCACACTCATGGACCGGCCGCAAACCCTGCAAAATCGGTACCCTGCCTCGTTCACTTCACCGCATGTTGGGCATTTCATGGTACGGTCCTCAGTTTTCAGTTCTCAGTTCTCGGTAAGCCGCCTCCTGACTGGCATATCAATAAGGGCGGCTGACAACTGACTACTGACGATTTCTTATGGTTGCGGATTAAAATCTTCTTCGTTGAATTCTTTGCACTCGACGGCGGCCCCAACGTCCGCGGGAAGAAGTCCTTGCCCCGAGAAATCCGCGAGGATCACCGTGATGTTGTCCGTCCCACCGTTGGCGTTGGCCTTTTCGATGAGGGCTTGGCAGTTGCCGGAGAGCACATCCCCTTGGCCGGCTTTCTCCAGCAAATCAGCCTCAGGTACCATGTTGTACAAACCGTCACTACACAGCAGGATTCTGTCTCCCTGACGCACCCGGATGTAGGTGACCTTTACGTCCAGCGTCTCGCTGCTTCCTACCGCCTGAGTCAGAATGCTTTTCCGGCTGTCCTTTTCCGGATCGGCCGGCAACTCAGCGCCAATGTCCTTGAGGTAGTTCAGAAACGTCTGGTCGCGGGTCAACTGGGTGATCTGTTTATTGCGAATCAAATAGCAGCGCGAATCTCCCACCTGTCCAATAAAGAGGTGCTGGCCGAAGAGGGCTGCCGCCGTCGTGGTGGTCCCCATACCGCGGTAAGCGGGATTGGCCAATGCCTTCTGAAAAATGATCTGGTTGGCATACTCGATGGCCTCGCGCAGGAGGATCACGAAGTTGGCCTCGCTGGCCGTCCCCAGCGTTTTCAAGTTGTCATACAAGCGCTTGGGAACGGTGGTGGCGGCGAGTTGACTGGCGACCTCGCCGCTGGCTTCGCCACCCATCCCATCCGCAACCATGAACAGCGATCCGAGCGAACCCAAATCATGCTCGCAGAGAGAGGGTGATACGCCAACTTCACCCGTCGTAAGATTGCAAACCACGAAGTTATCTTCGTTGTTCTTGCGGACGCGACCCATATCGGACATCCCGAACAAGGTCACATGAATGGCCTTCGCATCACTACCCGTTGTATCGGCCACGGCCCTCACCTTCCCCCCGGTTGCAGTCACGTTCAACCGTAACCTTAGTGAAACCGCTCTTTGTAAGTATGCCTACAAGTTGAGAATCAGTCCAAACTCAACCCCAAAGGGACTTCACTTTCGCCCCGGTACCTTTCCCCGGATTTAGACAGCCACTTACAACCTGTTTCGCCCGGAGGCTGGCTCTAACAGAATGATATGACTGTTCTTTCTTACCACAGCCGCACCCTGGTATCAAGCCAGTTGATCAGGGATTAGGGTTTAGGAGTTGGGGATTAGGAAGGGGGGATTCGCGTGTGGTCTCCGAACTCGCGCGGCGTCCCCTACACTTCTTGGATCGAGCCTTGCCCCGAGTCCCTTTCCCTAATCCCTAATCCTTAACCCCGGCCCGTGCGAAGTTCATGGACAATCTGCGCGGCCACGCCACGCGCGCGCTCCAGATCCAGCGGCGGCAGCGAGATCGCCGCCACTTTGGGATGGCCCCCTCCCCCATAACGCTCGCAGATGCTCGCCAGGTTGGCAGCCTTGGGAGCGCTGCTCCACGGGTTGCTGCCGACCGCGATTTTGATCCGATCCTTTGACGAACTCACTCCCACGCAATAGACGGCAGTGGGAAAAAGATAATACGGGATGAATTTGTTGAAGCCCTCCACGTGCTGGTCCGCCACGTCGAAGAAAACCACCCCATCTTGCAGTTCGGCGCGCCCACGCAGCAGTTCGATGGACTTTAAATGTTGCGCGTAGAGTTTTTCAAAGGCCTGCTGGATGTGCGGCAGGGCGACGATTTCCTTCAGCGGCCGGGAAAGAAGCTCCGGGATCAGGCGCACGCAGAAGTCTGGTTCCGTAGTCCCTTCGATGACCAGGGTCAACTGCGTGGCCGGCTCACGCATTTCCACGGCCGTGGGAATGTCGGGGTACTGCGCGCCGTCAATCAAGTCCGCCCAATGGACCAGATCGTCCAGGTCAGGAGCCTTAAAACCAAAGTGTTTGCCGGTCGTGTCGGCAATGAATTTGGTGCATGAGCGGTAGTCCGGCCCATAGAATTTCTTGCCGCTGTGGTCGTGGCGGAAATGCTCGGCATCCGCTTCCGTAAGAAAGGCGCTCTGATGATGGTCAAACCACCACGTCAGGCGGTCAGAACTGGAATACTTGAAATCGACGATCACGTTCTCGTCGGCATCGAACAACCCCGCATCAAACAATTGTCCCGCGCGGTGCATCATGCCGCAGTAGCGAAACTCCGCCTGGGCGTCGACGCACTGCCGATAGAAGCGCGTGAACACGGCCGCCGAACAGGCACCGTCGAAACACCGATCATGAAAGCAAACCAGAACCGCCATAGGTCTTAAGGGTAAGGTAACCGCTCTCCCAGCGCCCGGCCTCACCAACGCGAGCGAAACCACCTAACTTGCGCTCGCAGCCCGTAATTGTCAAGAGGAATCGCGGAGGAGAGCATTGGGAAGCTTCTGTTGAAGGAAAGGGGCGGCCCAAACGTGCCGCCCCTCAATTTCGAAAAATGTCGCCTCGTTGCGGGGACTTACATGCCCGCTTGCTTCGCTGCCAAGTCGCCAATGATGGGAGCCTTGTAAAGCACGTTCTGATACGCCTTGTACATCATGAAAATCCCATAAGCCAGGAAAATCAGACTGATGATCAGACTGAGCATCACCATGATCAGGCCCAGGAACCCGAGCGTCAGGATCCCCAGAATTCCTGTGAGAATGGACCATACAATGTGAAACCCAATCACTACGACGCTGTAGAAAATCGACTGAAAGGCATGGAACCGAACAAATTTATCGTTTTTGTAAGGTTCCAGCACCAGGAAAATAATCCCTGTAATGAATCCCAGAATGTAAGCCAGACACGCGGCCACATTCGAGGTCATTCCGGTGCTCGCTGCGGAAGGCGCCGCAGCCGGGGCGGCCCCACCCACCGGCGTGCCGCACGAGCCGCAAAACGTTGTTCCATCGGTCATTTGTGCACCGCACTTCGCACAGAATGCCATACCCTATTCTCCTTTCGCGGAACCCCTAAGGTTTTTGCGCCGTCCCCCCGACCACGGAAGAGGTACGCGTACTCCGAACCTAGTCTCCGCTTACTGTGAGGAAGCTGCTAACTATCGACAGGCGAGCTATTCCTACCATAAACGCGGCGACGAAACAAGCGGGAAATGCGGGGCACCGTCTGTATGGCAGTGCGCACCCGCCTCCTTCTCCCCCCAACGTCGCGTGTCGCGGCCAGCGGCGCTGGCCCCGGGCGGTGCCCTGCCCGGGCCGATGGTCGATACGACCCTAGGGGGAGGGCAAGCCCACCCCCTACCTCCCGCGCGTAATGTGTTTGCTAAGCGTGCGTCCTGGAGATTTGCGGTTTTTGCATGGGAAGAACCGCGGACCCCAAGAACGGGGGTCCGCGCTACAACTGCTCCTGACCACTATCACCGCGCCAGCTCCACCGTGTGTTCACCCGCGGGCAGTTGAAAGCTCTCGCGCCCCTGCTGCACGCGCACCTTCCCCGCGGGCTTGCCGTCAATCGTAAGATTCAATTCGCCGGCATCGAACTCCCGCGTGACGACGCCAACCGGGCGCGCGGCTTTCAAGTTGAAGGTCACCTGTGATGCCGACGCCTGGTAATTCCGCACCACGACGCCCGCGTCAGCTTCAAAGCGTTCCTGCCCATCGCGAACCAATGTAGTTTTGTTGGGCCCAAGAGTGATGTCGTAGGTGTGATTCCCCCAAACCGCGCGGTGGAAATCTCCTTGCGCCGGTGGGTCAAGAGCGCCAAACCGCAAACCATCCCAGGGATTCACGTCGATGTACTGCTCCAGCGGCGCCAGGCACAGCAAGGCTCCCCAGGTGTAGTGCGTGGACGATTCGTTGCCGGTCGAGCCGCCCCAGGCGTAGTACTCCTCGTCGTCGTGCTGGTTGATCCGCCAATCGTCCATGAAGAGGTCGTAATTCTTCTGCGCGTATTCCAGCGCCACTTGATCGAATCGGTAGCGAGTGATGCCCTCGTAGAGCATGTAGTTGGTCGGCCCCCAAATGTCCCCACGCCAGTAAAACTGGTCGGGGAAGGCCGGATCGTCGCGGGCAATCGTGGGCGCCACGTATTTGCCCCAGAATTCCTTGGGATTGAGCAGGTGTTTCTTAATCATGCGCTCCGCCTGCTCAGGCGTAGCGATGCCGGCGAACATAGGATAGAAATTCGTGGGTGAGAGACGACTCGAAAAGCGCCCATCCCAGAAGCGGTTCTCGTAGATTCCGTCTTTCTCGTTCCAAAGTTTTTCCCGCACAAGCTGCTTCATGTGCTCATACTCGGCGGCGAATTTCCGGCTGTCCTCATCCTTGCCCAGAATGGCAGCGATCTTCGCCAGGCACTCGGCGTCCAGCGTGTAGAGTGAATTCAGTCCCACATCCTCGAGATTCAGAGTGTAGGTGTGGGGATCGTAGGCCGCCTCGTCGTACATGGGGCTGTCGTCCATGCCGCTTTCCCACTTGGCGGCCTGAAGGTTCCCGCGCCCGGCGACGGAGGGCGTCGAACCCCGGTCGCTCCCCCACTCGAGCAGGCCGTCGCGATTGCCATCGCGCCGGGGTTGTCCGTCCCCTCGGTCATTGAGCCACCACTCGTGGTACTTTTTCAGATGCGGATAGGCCCACTCCAGCAAATCGCGGTCCTGCCGCCGCTCGAAAACCTTCCAAACCACGTACGCGGCCACGGGCGGTTCCGAGCGGTCGGGGCTGATGCCGTTCCCTGAGGTCATATTGGGTACTACGCCCGTGTCCGTCTGCGCCGACAACATGACGCGAATGCCGGCGCTGGTTTGCGCCTCGTCTTCCAGGCTGGTCAGGAGCGCGCCGAAAAAGCAGTCCCACTCGCCCACCGTCCAGCCGCCCCAGTTATGTGCCCATTGGCGGCTTATGCTGGGGAAGATGAGATCCAAGGGGGGGGCGTAAAGACTATTCCAGAACATGGAATTGCCGATGGCCTCAGGCGCCCCTTCAAACAGCCCACTTACGGTAGGGCGGCGTGCCGCGTAGGCCGCAGCTTTCTCTTTGAGAAGGGCGTCAATCTTTCCCGGCTCGAGCAACGCGCTCGCCTGGTTCAGCAGTGGTTCCTTTTCCCATCCGAGGACGGCCGCAAAATGCGCGGGTGCGGCATCGGTAAACTCCAATCCTGCCGCTCCCTGGTTGGATTCGTTGGGAACGGCCGGCGTGAGGCGCCCCGGGCCCACCATGCCGGACTGCAAGTCGGTGAGAAAACGATAAGCGCCGCTGCCGATCAGCGGCCGGTCCGTCATTACCACCAGGCGGGCAACGTGGTTGAAGACATTGTCAAAAAACTTCTCACCCAAAATGGCCCGGTGGGATTCATCCACCGCGTAAGTGCCGGTTTGCCCTATGGCGGAGTTGGGAAAATAGGTCTCCAGCACCAGTTGCAGACCTTGCGTTGAGTTGATGCGGCCCACCACCGTGGTCTCGTCAATGCGCGACCATTCCATCGTTATCGGAGCCTGGCGCTCGGATTGCCGCCAGCTTACCCGACAGTAGGAAGCATCGGGAGCATGCGGACCCACCTCGCTCACTTCATTGAAAATCTTCTCCCCATCCACGAATTCGCCACGGCGCGAGCCCATCCGCAAACCGAATGAGATTTGTTGCTGATACGCCTTCGCCATAATGACCACCCCGTTCCAGGCGTCGGGATCGAGAGAATCAATTACCACGCGGTCAAAATGCGGCTCGCCTTGGGCCCTTCCTCGCTCCTGTGCCCAAAGGCTGGGCGTAAAGAGTAGAATTCCCAGCAAAGCGAGAAAAAGATATGGTTTGCTGTTCATCACTTTGGCAAATCGGAAACGTCCCATACACACTCCTTTCTGCGCCGGGAATCATTCCGAATTCCACGGTTCAGGGCAATCCACCCTGGCTGACAGAGTAAGGGACTGAATTCCTGGAAGCGGAAGCAGTTCACCTGCGGAGGCCATCGACGCTCAGGCGCGCGTGTCCACGGCAGGGAAACAATTGAAAGGTTCCTTGTCCACCTGCCAGTAAGGCATGAATTCAATGCCCGGGTTATTTTCCACCAGATAGTGAAGCGGCTGGCTGGGTTTCGGTTGCAAGTGCTTCAGCAGATCCTCCGGATGCCTTACGTTCTTGAGGCGCAACCTGATCTCGGGCGCGCCGACGGCGGCCAGCAAGATCGGGCCGAAACTCACGGTGTAGCGATCGTGGTCAGGGATTTGGTCCACTCCCGTATATCGTGATGCCACGAGCGCCGCGGGCAGCGTGAAGCTGGCAATATCACCCTCTGCCCAAGCGCGGTCGATCGCCACGTAGCTGCCCGGCTTGCCCGAGGCCGCCGGCTTGCCATTGACCGACACGGCCATTTCACGGGTGGCCCAGGAGGGCACCCGGACACGAATTTTCGCCGGGGTCGGCCGGGCGGCAGAGAACTGCAAGCCAACATCGCGGTTGAATGGGAACCCGGTGACCATCTTCAGCCGCAGGGACGCTCCCCCCTCCGTCCAATGGATCGTCGAAGGTTCAAAAAGGTTGACGTACAAGCCGTCAGACGCGAGGGAGTAAATGTGCTCGGGTAGTGAAGCGATCAGCCGCGTTCCTTGCCCCTCGCAGCAGGTATTCATCTGCGTGGGTTTCTCCTTGCCATGCGCCAGCAAGGCGTGGTAGCGGAACCCCTGCGAGCCCGCCTGATTGGCCATCGCCACGTTGTAAATGGACTTCTCAATTTCCGTGGCGTACTTCTCGTTTTCCGGATTCAGCAGATGGAAACGCTGGCTTAGAAAGGTCCAAAAGGCACTCCCGCAAAGCTCTTCCAACTCGGCATCCAACCTGTAGGACTGGGGTGGACACACGACGAACTCGATAATGGAGATGGAACCGCCGGGGTTCTCCCATTTGTCGTGATAAAGCTCCCAACCGCCCTCCACCGCGCGGAGGTAGCGGGAATCGCCGGTGGCGAGATAGAGGTCAAGGTAGGCTTCCAGGTTGGTGAGCAGATAGCAATGGGGACGATCATACGGGTACTGCCAGACGGCGCGGTCTTCACGCGCGGCCAACTGGTCCATCCAATAATCCTCCTGGAAATATCGCTGAACGACCTGGATGTCAGCGGGCTTGCCCACGGGCGTGAAGTACATACGAGTGTTCGCGATCATGCCCTGGCCGCCTTGGATGGAGAAGCGCTGCAGTTGGGGCAGGTAGGGACACTGGTTAAACCAGTCCGAATAACCGCGCAGCAGGTCAAAAGCTTTCGGGCTTCCTGCGTAGCCCGCCTCGATCAGACCGTGTACCAGCCAAGCGCGGGTGTAAGCGCCTCGCTCCGAAAAAAAGATCGTGTTCTCGGGGTAGGCCATGATGTAACCATTGGGCTGGCGGCACTCGGCAATGCCTTCCACGACGGCGTCAAGACGGCGGCGGAGTTCCGGGTGATTGACCCAGCGCAGGGTGTTCCCCGCCGCCATGAGGAAGCGGCCGGCGTTCGAACCGGCCAGGTCTTCCTCCCAAAACTGTAAGTCGCCCGTGGGCTTCACGGGGGGCTGGGCGGCGCCCACGCGCTCGCGGAACTGGCGCAGCAGGTCATCCACCGAGTAGGAGTTCAACAAATAGAGAATGTTATTTTCCATGGCCGCCTGGAAAACGCCGCCCTCCAGTGTTACCCCGGTGCGCGGCGCCCGGGCCTGGTTGACGGGAGGCTTCCAGGTGCTCGCATCGGTCACATTCTCAGGATGGTCCATGAAGGTGGTTTCACCGCCCAGGCGCGCGGGTCGCGTCACCTGGGAAACGTCATTGTCATTTCCGTAGGTCGAGTCCGCCGTGACGGGGCATAACGTGGCGATTTCTATACCTCCGGAGTATACATCCATCTTTCCCAACGCCAGGTAGTAGCCCCCGCTCACGCTGGAGAACCCACCCCCTGCGACATTCATCAGGCGCGTAGCCGTCAGACGCACAAAACGGCCCATTACACCTGGCGCGGGATATTGTTCAATGTGGCCCTTCGGGTTGGGATAGTCCCCAGCGGTGTGGTCTACGATGAGTGCGGGGTCATGAAAGTCATGGTCGCTGGAGCTTTCGATCTTGTAGCGGACCGGAAACCCCTCGCCCGCGTAATACTCATCGCGACCGGGAATGTCTTTTTCATTGGCCGGGTAAACCTTGACGAAATCAATGGGCCGGGTTTCGCCGAGGTCGACCTGGACCCAGGTTGTGGCGTCCGCGGTCTTCGCGGGTTTGGAGCGGTAGGCCCGATAGGCGCTCGCGGGCGTGTTTGCCATCCACTCACCGGTGGGAGGGGGAACAACCCGTTCATCCACGGGTGAAGCAATGCCAGCATCAGCTTTCAAAAAGCGGGACGCAGCGATTCCTGCGCTCGCACCCACCGAAGTTTCCAAAAACCTGCGCCTTGTAATATCCATGTGTCACCGTCCCGAGCCGTTTCTAAGGAACTTCTGATCGACACTACTCTTGGGGAAGGGGTGACATATCGCGGTCCATCTTTCAGAAGAGATATCCTCCGCGCCTTATCGAGAAGCTGAAGGAGGGGGGGCCGT
>PLWR01000712.1 GCA_003165615.1 Acidobacteriota bacterium
TCGTGGACTTTGACGGAGCCCTGGCAGATTGCCGGGAAGGCTTGCATGTTCAAAACCTTATGCTATGATGACTTGAGAAAATTGGCTCAAATCTCAAGCGAAGATTCTTCCTGGTGGTACTTATGGAGGGGGTTTCCACAGAGCGAAAATTCCGGCGACGCAGCGTGCGTATCGTCATGCGGGTACCACTCTACGTCAGCCCTGCTAATGCACCCTCCACCGACGAATGGGAATCGGTGGAAACGCTGGTCATCAGCCTGCACGGCGGGATGATCCGCAGCCGCCAACAATTCCCCGTCGGCACGACGCTAGATATTCGCATGCGGAATTCGCAACGCTTCACGCGCGGCCGGGTGGTTTGGACCGCCGCAGGAGCAAGGGGGTTCGCCTTCGAAATCGGCTTTGAAATCCTGGAGCCGCCGGGGTTTTGGGAAATCAAATTCCCGGAGGACAAGTGGAGCGAGAAGCAACCA
Source organism: Acidobacteriota bacterium (assembly GCA_003165615.1). The sequence goes on from PLWR01000712.1 coordinate 474, forward strand.
GCCTCTCGCTCCCGGAGTTGAACGGGGCGCCGGCTGTCACCCCCGTGCCATCGGGTGCCTGCCGGTGGTCGAAAACGGGGAACTAAAAGGCATTATCACCACCACGGACTTGCTGAATTTGCTCCTCCAATTCATGAGAGAAAAGGGTCTCGACTCTCCGGGGTAAGTAACCTGAGGCGGCCCAGAGCCCGGGCGTTCATTGGGGTCCGGCCCCCGTGGTGACGATTCGCGACAGTTATCAAGATTCACCCTAACTTGGCGCCACCTACCGCGCTGACCTGAAATGAAGAGCCGCCAGGAGGAATTGAGCATCCGCCCGCAAGCACCTTCGCCGCATCGTTGGAAAGCTCGTGGGGGAGCACTTGTACGCGCATTGATTCTGGCGTTAGTTTGCGCGCATACTGGTGCCATCTTCGCCGCCAAAGACAAGCCTCCCGTACAATATAGAATCCCTATCCCTACGCTGCCGGATTTTTCCGCGCTCGATTGGTTGCAAGGTGGATGGACAGGAAAAACCGCCCCCAATAGCCCGCCGGGTGATGTACAACTCTCGGTCAGCCCCGATCTGGAAAAGCACTTCCTGGTTCTCCGCGGTGAGGTCTCGCTCGCGGCCACGCCCACGGAGCCGGCCACCAAGGAATCGTGGATGGGAATCCTCAGCGCCGGCGCCGACGGGAATGAATTCATCCTGCAAGTTTTCTCCAGCACCGGATTCATCACGCGTTATCGATTGATCTTGGACGGAGCGGAGATTCACCTGAATCCCGAGGGCGGCGACTCCCCTCCGCCCGGATGGCTCTTTCGCAGGATCTGGACGCGAACCGGGCCTGACGAATTCGTCGAGACCGTGCAAGCGGCTCCGCCGGGCAAAGCCTTCTTTGACTATTACACTGCCAAGTTTGTCCGCGTTCCACCTCCCCCAAAGACCACACCCGCTCCATGAACGAGCATTCAGGGAAAAACCGGTGTAATATTTCCATAGCCGGTTTTGGGGCTGGCCTTTCGGCAAGAGGCCGCGGGTGGCCGTTTGAGTTCATCTGCAAATCTTCACGGAGTACGCACCATGTCCAAAGGGAAGAAGGTCGCGCTTGTTCTGTTGATCGTGCTGGTCGTTATCGTTGCGGGGCTGGCCATCATCGTCCCCATGCTCTTCGACGTTGATCGCTACCGGCCGCAAGTGGCCGCGCAGATTCAGCAGGAGACCGGGAAGCCCGTCCAAATCGGGCGCCTGGCTCTGACCATCCTCCCGGAAGTTGCCATTCGCGTGGAGGATTTCTCCTTGGGCAATCCCACCGGCTTCCCCACCGGCGATTTCGTGAAAGCCAAAAAGATATACGTGGTGGTCAATGCTTCCGCCCTGCTGCATCACCAGGTGGAAATAACTTCCCTGGAGCTGGACGACCTGACGCTCGACATGTTGGAGGACACTCACGGCAAATGGAACTTTGAAAACCCACCCGCCAAACCTGACCCGCCGTCCGATCCCCCGGCAAACAGCAGCGCATCGTTCACGTTGGGTATCATCTCCAAGCTGACCATAACGCGCGGGCAGTTTTCGGCGGCAAGTCTGCTGACCTCGGGAGTGCCGGGCCCGTCGCTCATAGAGGTTCATGGCGCCTCGATTGACTTGCGCGATGTGAACTTGAACGCCATGACCGCCACCGCATCGCTCCGGGAGCCTGCATCCGCGCCGGGCACGCTCGCTGTCCTGACGGGTTGGTTCAACACCACGGTGTACGCCGCCGATGCAGAAGGACCGGCGGTGGCGCAGGGAACCCTTAAGGCCGACGCGGTGCAATTTGGCCCCCTCGGTGTGACCAAATTGAAATCCAAGATGCGCCTGTATCCCCAGCAAGTCTTGTTTGACGATCTGGATCTGAAATTCTACAGCGGCAGCGCCGCGGGAAATCTTTCCCTGAACTTCGGGGGGGCGAATCTTGCTTACCGCGTGGACGCACAACTGAAAAGCGTCAACATCGCGGAATTTCTTGACGCTTTTCCCCAAGCCAAGGGTATGTTGACGGGAACCCTCGACGGGTCGGCCAGGATGAATGGCCTGGTGCTTAAATCCAACGATCCTTTGGCCGGCGTCACCGGCACTGGCCAGGGGAATATTCGCAATGGCAAAATGCCCAGCCTGCAGCTCGGCAGCAATCTGCGCAGCCTGGCGAAGCTTGCCAACGTCGGCCCCGCCAATGGCGACCCTTCGTCGTTCTCCTCCATCTCTGCGGATTTCCGCATTGCTGACGCCAGACTTTCGAGCAACAAAATTGCCTTGGTCGGCAACGGCGTGGATGTGGACGGCTCCGGCAGCTTGACCATGGCCGGCGAAGGGAGTCTGGATTACCAAGGTGCCGCCAGTCTCGCCGCCAGCGGCAATAATCCGCTCGCCACGTTTTTGGGAGGCCTGGCCGGCGCCAAATTTGCCAACGGCAAGATGACGTTTCCTTTCACCGTGGGCGGGACTTTCGCCAAGCCTAAGTTCTCCCTGAAAGGCGGCGCGGCGGGACAAAGCGGAGCATCCCCAGCTAGTGTGCAACAAGATGTCAACGTCGTGCGCGGCCTTTCCGGGTTGTTGAAAAAGAAAAAACAGCCGTGAGGTTTTCCCCTGCGATGAGTTATTATTAAGAACGAGGGCGGGCCTGCCCCACGGGGCGCAGTGTCCGACGCCCAAGGGCTTTCGGCTACACACAGGTAATATTCATGAGTCAATCGCTCGAACATCTCTATGTCGTACCCGCCGCCGCGCGCCTTGAACACGTGCGTTACGCCATTCGCGACATGGCCGTGCTGGCGGAGCAGTTGGTGCGGGAAGGCAAGACGATCCTCCCACTGAACATCGGCGATCCGCTGAATTTCGACTTCCAAACGCCTCCCCACATGATTGCCGCCGTCGAGAAAGCCATGCGCGACGGCATGAATGGCTACGGCCCCTCGCTGGGCGCTCCCGAAGCCGTCGAGGCAATTCGCGCGGAAGCCGAGCGCACCGGGATTCGCAACGTTCACAGTGTTTTCCTGACGGCGGGGGTCAGCGAAGCCCTGGACATTTGCCTGACCGCGCTGGTGAATGCCGGCGAAAACGTTCTGACGCCCTGTCCTGATTACCCGATGTACTCGGCGGTTCTCGCCAAGCTCGGCACCCAACCCAATTCCTATCTGCTCGACGAGACGAACGAGTGGCAGCCCGATTTGGAAGACATCGCTTGCAGGATTAACTCCCGCACCCGCGGCATCGTGGTGGGTAACCCGAACAATCCCACCGGTGCGGTCTACTCGCGCCGGACCTTGGAGCGGATCGCGGAACTCGCCCGGCGCAACAACCTGGTGATCTTCGCTGACGAAATTTACGACAAGCTGATACTGGATGGCGACCCGCATATCTCCTTGGCCGCTTTGGCGCCCGACGTCCCCGTGGTGACTTTCAATGGACTCTCCAAGTCCTACCTGGTTCCGGGTTGGCGAGTGGGTTGGGGAGTGGTCAGCGGCGAGGCGGAGGCCGTCAAACCCTACGTTGAGGGGATTCACCAATTGCTGCGCGCGCGCTTGTGCTCGAATTATCCGCAGCAGTTTGCCGTGCGCCCCGCGCTGGAAGGTCCGCAGGACCACTTACCCGAGATTTTGGACAAGCTGCGCGCCCGACGCGACCTGACCGTTCGCGCCTGCAATTCCACGCCCCACATGAGTTGCGTTGCGCCGCACGGAGCGTTTTACGCCTATCCCAAAATCGATGTTCCCGACAGCGATGAACAGTTTGTGAAGAAGTTGCTGGTGGAAAAACACGTGCTCATGGTTCATGGCACGGGCTTCGGACAAGCCCCGGGAACCAAGCACGTTCGCATCGTCTTCCTTCCCGATGAAGCCACACTCACGCGCGCCTACGAAGGCATGCGGGCCTTCATCGCGGAACAGTACGCCTGAGGGATACTCCATCGCGAGTGAAGACAAGTCCCAACCCGCCAATTCCGAAACCGCTGAATCGCAAAGTGCGCCGGAGTTTCCCCACCAGTTCCAGTTGGCTTAACCTGATCGAGCGCTGGTTCGCGGAGTTGACGACCAAACGCGTGCGCGGGGACTCCTTCCATTGCGTGGAGGATCTGGAGAAGGCTATCGCGGAATTCCTGGCCGTAGGGAACGAGCATCCCCAACCTTTTGTCTGGACGGCAACCGTCGAGACCATCAAGGAGAAACTTTCCCGCTGCCGCCAGACTCTGGAACAGATTCAGCCCGGCTGTACGTTGCCGCGCAGTAGAAAGAGGCGGAAAACATTGTCCAGTTAATTCTCGGACACTACACCAGTGCTTAGTTGCAGAAGTTAGCGATCTTATTTTGTCGGGGATGGAAGGGCGGGGCTTTAG
>PLWR01000540.1 GCA_003165615.1 Acidobacteriota bacterium
ACTTTCCGGATGAGTCTCTAGGGGCGGAGGACAGGCACGATGCCTATGCCTTTGCACTTTGGCTCTTAACTTGCCCTTGCGCCCATGGGGGCGAGGGTTATGAATTCAAAACAACACCTGCCAGTACCGAGATGAGACAATGCATTAACCGTAAAGGTACTAGACAGGCCTGTTGCCGCAATTTATAATGGCTTGTGGCAAGAAGCCAAATCCTGGGAGAATCGGAATAGCCCATTCAGGCGTCCAAAGGTCGCAGGGACGCGGGCAAGGCGTTGGCGGTAGTTGCCGAAGGTGTGGTTCTCACCCCGGATTCCCGGGATGGGCGGAGGGGAATTTCGAAAGGGGTCATCAGGGAGGTTGGAAGAAGAAGAGATGATGGGCATGCAGACAGGGAGCCAGACGGCTGCGGCGCCGGGCGATGCCCGGTCGCGCGCCAGGCAGACTCTTGCTCGCGACGAGCGAGGCCAGTCGCTTGTTGAGTTTGCTTTGGTTGCGCCGTTGCTGTTCACAATCCTCCTCGGCGTGATCAAGTTCGGGATTACTTTCAACAACTATCTGACGTTGACGAATGCTACGAACATCGCGACGCAGCAGCTCTCGATTAGCCGCGGTCAGATCACCGACCCTTGCGGTACGGCCACCTCAGCGTTTTACAAGGCAGCACCGTTCCTCACGCAGGGAAGTCTTTCGTTCACGATAACGATGGGCAGCCACGCGTATACCACGACCTCGTGTACGGCGGGGCTGCAGTATCTCGTGGCGGCCCAAACCACAACGATAAAGGTCACTTATCCGTGCAATCTAAGCTTGTACGGAGTCAATTTTGCGCCCAGTTGCACCCTCACGGCCCAAACCGCGGAGGCTATCCAATGAATCTGAGCAGTGAATTTATTGTTTGCCCGGGGCGCCACACGCAACGTGGGCAGTCGCTCATCGTCGTCATGTTCATCCTGGTCATCCTTCTCGCCGCGGCCGCGCTCGTCATCGATGTCGGCCAGCTCTATTATTCCTATCAACAGCTCCAGGCTTCCACCCAGGCGGCGGCGTTAGCGGGCGGGCAGGCCATCCCCTCGGGCACGGCAGTCGCCACGGCGAAGAGCTACGACGGCGTAACGGGAAATAAAAACGCCAATGCCAACTTGTCAAGCGTTTCGCTGGTGACGGCCCCCAAGGTGGAGTGCTTAACGTCCTCCCTCCTCCCCCCCTGTCTCAATTACGGTGAAGGACTTGCCAACGCCATCGTCGTGCAGCAGCAAGCGGCGGTGAAGACGTCCTTCATGAGGTTGTTCGGCATCCCCAGTTTCACCTTGCAGGCGACCGCGACCGCCAGTGCGCGCGGGGGCGCGAATGGCATTTACAATGTGATGATGATCGTCGATACAACGGATTCGATGACCGATACAGACACCGGCAGCAACTGCAACGGGGAAAGAATCGCTTGTGCGCTGGGCGGGGTTAAGACACTACTCCTGCAGCTCGCGCCCTGCTCTCCGGCACTCTCAAGTTGCACCGGCACCTACTCCGCCGGGAGCGTGATCGATGATGTCGGCATCATGACGTTCCCAGGGCTGGTACCAAGCTCGCCGGGTGGGAGTACATCCAACTATACTGCGCATGATTACACTTGCGGCCAAACCCTTCCCAATGGTTCAACCGAGACGTACAATAATTCGCCGGTCTACACGATCGTGGGGTTGGGGACCGATGCTTCGACCAACTACAAAACTACCGCCACTAGTAATACGCTGAGCACCAGCTCCAGCGCCTACCTGGTGACGTCAGCCGGCGCAGGATGTTCGGGTGGCAACAATGCTATGAATGTCAAGGGCGGCGAGGGAACCTTCTATGCGGGCGCCATTGATGCGGCACAAGCGGCGCTGGTCGCCGAACAAACGGCAAGGACGGCTGCGGGTATAACTTCGCAGAACGTGATGATCCTCATCAGCGACGGCGACGCAACTGCTTCGTCCTCCCAGATGGCGGGATCGGCGACGAGTTACTCATCCTCCAATGAGTGCAAACAGGCGGTCACCTCAGCCCAGAATGCTGCCAATGCGGGAACCTGGGTGTATGCGGTCGCCTACGGAGCGGAGTCATCGGGATGCGGCAGTGACTCCAGCCCCTATAACTCCCCATGTTATACGATGGAGCATATCGCCAACTCTCCAGGACATATCCCTGACACGACGAAGTTCTACTCCGACTATCAACAGACAGGAACGGGAATTGACCAAACCTGTATCGGGACCGCGCAATCGACCACCAACATAAACCAGATCTTTACGGACATCGCGGGGGACCTCACGGTCGCCCGGATCATCCCCAACAACACGCCGTGACGCCCTCCCGTGATGGAGGGCGAGGGTTGCAGCCAGGGCGCGCCACGACCTGCGCGCGTTAAGATAGGAAAGAAAGCCGGGCGGCCGGAGAAGGTTATGGCCCGGCGGAAAGCCCACCTCGCATCGGCCCCCTCGACGGGATTGGCATGATGGAAAAAGAAACCATTCGCGTTTGCTTTTGGACTTTCGAACGGGATTTCGGTGAAGTCGTGGGTCGAGCCTTGGGCGCGGGCTTCGATGTTCGGTTTGACGATTGCGGTAAGGGCGCTGCCCCCGCCTGGCAGGAGGGGTATGACTGCGTCCTTCTGGATTTGCGCGACCTCCCCGCCGGCACGGAGGGGGGAAGCGGAGAGGAACAATTCGAGAAATTCCGGCGAACGGATTTTTCTCCCCCCATCGTGGTCATGCTGGGCGACGATAATCCCATCTTGTTGCGCCGCCTGGTGGAGGCGGGGGCTTATGATGTTCTGGTCACCCCCCCGGACATTGTCGAATTGCGCTTCGTGTTGCAGCGCGCCCATCGCCTGCATCGGGTGGAGATGGAGTTGCAACAGCTCCGCACGGTGCAATCCTCAACGCACCAGCTCGGTGACCTGGTGGGCTTCACCGAAAACATGCACGAAGTTTTTGCCCTGGCCCGCAAAGTTGCGCCGTGCGATGTGAACGTATTGATCACGGGTGAGACGGGTACGGGCAAAAGCATTTTGGGGCGCTCTCTGCATCGCCTCAGCCCCCGCAGCAGTAGGCCGTTTGTGGCATTTTCCTGCGCTAATCTGCCTGAGCACCTCGTGGAGGATGAACTCTTTGGCCACGAAAAGGGTGCTTTTACAGGGGCTCTGACGCTGCGGCGCGGCCGCTTTGAGGCCGCCGACGGGGGAACGTTGTTCCTGGATGAAGTCGGCGATTTGCCCCTGGGATTGCAGGCCAAGCTGCTGCGTGTGCTCCACGACCGCAGCTTTGAGCGCCTGGGCAGCAACACCCCTCTGACCGTGGACGTCCGCCTGATTTGCGCCACGCATAGGAATTTGGAAGAGATGGTCAAGCATGGCGAATTCCGTGAGGATCTTTACTACCGCTTGAACGTGATTCAACTGCACCTGCCCCCACTCCGCGAACGCAGCGGTGGCATCGTCATACTGGCTCATCACCTCCTGGAACGGGTTAGCCAGGAATTCAATAAAAAGGTGATGGGTTTTTCGCGTTTGGCGATTGAGGCCATGGATGAATATGCCTGGCCGGGCAACGTTCGCGAATTGGAGAATGTGATTCGCCGCGCCGTAGTCCTGGCGGAGGGGCCCACCATTGAAGTTTGGCATATGCCGGTGAAGCTGCGGGAAGGCTTCGAGCAATCACACGCGGTGCGATCGTATGAGGAAGAGTTGCGTGATTTCAAGCGCCGCCTGGTGATCCGTACCCTGCAAAAGTGCAAATGCAACAAGGCGGAAACGGCGCGTGTCCTGGGCCTGGCGCGCGGTTACTTGCACCGTTTGATTCACGACCTCAAGATTCAATCGGAGGAGACCGCTCTGCCCCCTAGCCCCGATCAGCCCGTGGTTCCCGACATCATCATGTAGGAAGGGCGGGGATTCGGGATACGGGACACGGACCTCGCAAATCGAGCCTGGGTGGTCGAGCTTGGGATTTTGCGTTTGGCGATTGCTGCGCGCGGTGGACCTTACCACCTGATTTCCACATTTGGGTTCCGGATCCTGATTCCCGAATCCCGTATCCCGTGCCCCGTATCCCGATTCCTATGACCTCAGGCCAACTCCGAGACTCGTCCTGCCGGGAATTTCTCATCGCCAACCAAAACTCCGATGGGGGGTGGGGTTTCCACCCCGCTGCTCCCAGTGCGGTGGAGGCCACGGCGTGGACGCTCACCGCGCTGGTTTCATCGCGCCAAGCCTTGCCCCCGGCGGAGGTGTATGCCCGCGCGCGTGATTGGCTGTTGCAGGCGCAACGCCCCGACGGCTCATGGCCCCCCTTTCCCGGCCATCCCCAGGGCTGTTGGGTAACCTCCGTCGCGTCCCAGGCGTTGCAGCTTCAAGGTGGGGCGCAGAGCGCCGTGGAGCGCGGCTTGCATTGGCTCTTGAACGAGTGGCCGGCCGAAGGCGCTCTCTGGTGGCGCCTGCGGCAAACTCTATTTCCCTCGCGCCTGTCACGCCAGGATGCCTCATTGCGCGGCTGGAATTGGACGCCGGGCACGGCCAGTTGGGTTGAACCCACCGCCCATGCGCTCCTGTTTCTGCGCTCGCTGCCCGCGGGAATGCTTCCCCCCCAGGCGACGAAACGCCGGCAATTGGCGGATCGCATGCTCTTTGACCGCATGTGTCCGGGAGGCGGTTGGAACAGCGGCAATCCGCTGGTCTATGGAGTGGCGGGTGTGCCGCGCATTGGGCCCTCGGCCTGGGCGCTGCTGGCGCTACGGGATCATTCCGAGCGCGCCGAAATCGAGATGAGCCTGAAATACCTCGATGGCGCCTACATGAAAATTCAAGGGTCCGCGTCCCTGGCCTTGGCGCATCGCTGCCTGGTGGCGTATGGACGGCGTGTTTCCCCGCTTGCACCCGCCCTCAGCGAGCTTTACTCTCGTAACCGTTTCTTTGAAAATGTACTCACCGCGGCGTGGGCAGCCTTGGCGTTGCAAGAAGAATGCAGCATCCAGAAGTAATCAGTTCCAAGCCTTCAGTCCCCAGTAATCGCCAGGAGTAAGAGTCGATAGCTAACACGATATGGCAGTTCTTAATCTGATGACTTACCACTGATGACTGATGGCTGAAAGCTGACAACCGAACACCGACAACTTCCCATGAGCTACGCCCAGCCCAGCCTGATGCCCTCATTCACGCGACCTCCTTCGCGGGTGGCCATCGTTCGCTCCGCCCGTTACGACCGCGATCTCGCCGCCCTGCTTTTTGATGCCCTGCGCGAATTTGATCTGCCCGTGGCCGGCAAAAAAGTGTTGTTGAAGCCCAATTTCGTTGAGCCTGATCCCGAAGCCGTCATCAATACCCATCCTGCTGTGGTGGGGGCCGCGCGCGAGGCTTTCCTGCGCCTGGGGGCACAGTCCGTGGGCGTGGCGGAAGGACCCGGCCATGAGCGTGACAGTGAGGCGATTGTCGAAACCATTCGCCTGCGTGATTTCCTGGGCCCGCTGCACGATGTCTTTGTGGACTTGAACCTGGATGATGTTCATGCTGTGAACCTGCGCACTCGGGCATCCCGCCTCAAGCAACTATATCTTCCCCGCACGGTTCTGGAGGCGGACTACATCGTCTCCATGCCCAAGCTCAAGACGCACCATTGGGTGGGGGTGACGCTTTCACTCAAAAACATGTTCGGCATTGTGCCCGGTTGCTGTTACGGGTGGCCGAAAAACGTTCTGCACTGGGTGGGCATCATCCCTGCCATTCTCGACATTAACAGCACCGTGCGCCCGGATTTCGCCATCGTGGACGGCATCGTGGGGATGGAGGGCAACGGTCCCATCCAGGGAACTCTCAAGGCCAGCGGCGTGCTTATTCTGGGTGATGACCCCGTGGCGGTCGACGCCACCGGCGCGCGGGTGATGGGCCTCAACCCCCGGCGCATCGAATATCTGGCCAAAGCCGGTATGCTTCTGGGACATATTCAGTCGGATAATATCCACCAAATCGGAGAGAGCGTGGAGAGCGTCAGGACCCCCTTCGCGGTTCTTCCTGATTTCCAAAACCTTGTGGCCGGGAACGGCAAGGTGGCTGCCCGTGGCCTGCCCCGCAGCTAGCATGCCGGCGCGGCTGAATCCCTGCGGCGGTGCATCTTGTAACAGGCGGCGTAAACTGCCGGCATGAATGGTGTTGCCGCGGCCACTGCCAATGAGCGATGACGGTCCACGCGATTCCGACAAAGCGCGATGTCCTGATTGCGGCGGGAATAACCGCAGCATTGATGCTGGCGGCGGTCTTCACCATGGTACGGAGCTCCCGGTGCGAGGGGACAGACTTCATCGGGGTTTACACCCCAGCGCTGCTGCTGCGCGAAGGTCAGGTTAGCGAGGTCTATAACCCCGAGGCGCAGGGTAAGCTACAAAACGAACTTTTCCACCGGCCAAGCGTGCTGCTGGGCATTCAACCCCCCTTTGAAATCGCCCTGATTGCCCCGCTTACGAAACTCACCTACGGGAAGGCCTATGCGGTCCTGGGGGCCATTGAGGTGGCGCTCTGGATGCTGTTTATGTACTTCCTGCGGCTTTATGCACCCGTGCCGCGGAACACGCTGCGCTACCTTTTGTTCTGTTCGTTATTTTTCCCTGCCTGGGTGGCGCTGCTCCAGGGGCAACCATCGATCATGATGCTGGGTTTCTGGGCACTCACATTTGTCTTCATGAAACGGCGGCAGGACTTCTGGGGCGGCGTATTTCTGGGGCTTGGTCTTTTCAAGTTCGCGGTGGCCCTCCCTTTTGCACTCATCTGCCTGCTGCGGGGAAAATGGAAGCTGCTGGGAGGTTTCGCATGCGCCGCTTTATTGCTGGGGGGGCTGGCAGTCGCCGTGGTGGGAGTCTCCGGTGTCCATGCCTATGTAGACTTGCTGCTCGATATTACGCGGAACCCAAACAACCCTGCTTATCGATGTATTGAACCCTTGAAAATGCCAACACTCCGAGGTTTCCTGAACGTCACGCTGGCGGGCAGGATGGGCTCCGGGTTCATTAATGGTGCCGCGGGGCTCTTATCAATTCCCCTGATCGCGTTCATGGCCTGGCGGTGGCGCCGCGAGGACCGCCGTGCGGACGGTGGCTCGCCGGACCTCATGTTCGCGGCCTCGCTGGCGGCCTCAGTAGCGGTGGCGCCGCATCTCCTGACGCACGACCTGACGGTTATTCTTCTCCCCGTGCTGCTGGTCATCGGGTCGCCGAAGTTGTACCGGAAGTGGGCGTGTGGTCTGATTATTACCGTCTCAGTCGTGATACTATTCGTTCCTCTGTATATCTTCTTTGTCCCTCACGGCGGGCTCTTCCTGCTTGGGCCGGTGCTATTGGCCTTTGCCCTGGCGGCATCCCAGATTTCAATGGCGGGGGGACAAGAGGTCTAAGGTGGATTGAGTTCGCCCTTCGTGACTCGTCAAACATCCGCACAAGGCCGGAAGCCGAGCATGCCCGTTCCTGACAGAGTTGCCCAATCGAGCGCAGGTCCCGGGGCCCGAGCTGCAACGTTTTTCCGGACGGTGTTCTCCTTTCCGGCCATGCTGGCACTCTTGCTGGTAGGCGGCATTTACGTGCCGCTGCGCGATTTTTGGGTGGACCCCGACGTTTGGTGGCACCTCAAGGTGGGCGCCACGATCCTCTCCACACGCCACTGGCCCACCGCGGACCCTTACTCCTTTACCGCCCACGGTGCCCCATGGATCGCCTACGAGTGGCTGGGTGACGTCCTGCTGGCCGCCGTAGATGGCGCCTGGGGACTGCGGGGGCTGCTGGCGCTGGATATTGCGCTTGCGGCCGCCATTCTGCTTGCTCTCTACGCCTTGACCACGCTTCGCGGCGGGAATGCCAAAGCGGCTTTCGTGATCTGTGCGGTGCTTTCGCCGCTGGTCTATCCTTCCTGCAGTCTGCGCCCGCAGATGTTGGGTTATCTCTTCCTGCTGCTCACCCTCATGGTGCTTGAGCGCTTTCGCCAGGGCCATACCGGGACGCTGTGGATCCTGCCGCCGCTGTTCCTGGTCTGGGTGAACACCCACGGAAGCTTCGTCCTGGGATTGTTTGCCTTCGGGGTCTACTGGGCCAGCGGCCTCGTGGACATTCACTGGGGCGCACTGGCTTCCCGGCTATGGACCTCCGGCGAGCGTGTGCGCCTGACGGTGGTGGCGCTGGCAAGCCTTGGGGCGCTCACCATCACTCCCTACGGCGCCGAACTCTGTCTCTATCCGCTGAATATGGCCTTCGCGCAGCCTATTAATGTGGGTAATATCCAGGAGTGGCAGTCCATGA
>PLWR01000054.1 GCA_003165615.1 Acidobacteriota bacterium
ACATTGCTCGTTCAGCTTCGTAACTTAACAGGCACGCGACAACCTTCGGAACGACCCTCCAAGAAGAGAAGACAAGTCGCTTTGTAAACTTCGTAAGCTCCGGGCCGCCGAATGGTCCACCGAGCCGATAGTATGGCAACGATGGGGGAAGCCAGAGCAAGCGGGCAACCCCCGCACCAATAGTGTCAGCTAGAAGGCCTCGAAGGCGCGCGTTACGCGGATCCACCGCATCGTACGCAGCTATGTCACTCCAACGCAGCATTAATCCGGCCGACTTTGCCACTAGTTTGGTGAGTTCCCCGGCCCGCCCGGGATCATCCAGCGCCTCCAAGAACTCCTTCTTGAGTTCGTAATTATCCATAAAGTTCAGCAGATAAGGAGCCGACTTCCAATACTCGAGAGTGTCGCCCTGCTCAAGCGCGCGTGCGATCCCCTGCAAGCCCACGTAACTTTCGAGGTCGGACATTTCAAGATTGGAGTTCTGATTGCGGACTTCAGTGAGCATTCCTTCCCTGTCTTCCGACACCGCCAGTTTCTCTGTCCTCACCATCACCCGGCGCAGCCTTGACTGTCGGCGCGCATATAAAAGCGTAGAAATTTGAACACCGGCCGGTTTTATGAGTCGATTAGTATCGTCGCCGCAGGCGGTNNAGCTGCCAGGAGCGCCTCAGGAGGCATGAAGAGGGGCTGCAAGCGCTTTGGAGAGGCTCTGTCTGTTGCGTCCAGTCCGGCGTTCGTAATAGAAAAATCCCATACGCTACCACAATCACATGGGAGATGGAACCTTGATCTGTCACGCGCCGGGGTAATTAACCCAAGAGACGCCTGCGGCGATGATGACAAGGCCAGCCCCATCAATGGATTGCGCCACAAGCCGCCTTCGGCGATGATGCTGATTTACCCTTCGAGACCGGCCTCTGTTCAAAAAAGTACGTTTTCCAGTGCGCGCCTACATACGCAAGGCTCTTACCATCTTTCGTGGCCGTGGCGATCATTCACGCACACCACTTATCTTCATGGCAGCCGTTGCTCCCGGCTTGCTTTGGGGGGGAGCTTTCTTGAATTGATCCGGCGGGGCCGTAATGCGAAAGGCAAAGAGGGCAGCCATCGTAAGTGGCGCTCCCAGCCGTTCGCTGTTTGACGGATCGTCCCTCTACGACTACACTCGAAAAAGAATGACCGTTATTGTCAAAAGCAAATCGCCGCTTACTGTACCAGATCAGGTGCGGCGGCGGGCCGGTTTCAAGTCTGGCGACCGCGTGGAATTCAAGGTTGCCCGTGGTGTGGTAACCATCCTGCCCAAGCGTCTTACGTCCTGCTCACCTGATGATACCGTGACGGAAGAGAAAGCCAAGAAAGTGCGTCACGCCCTTAAGCAAGTGCGAGAGGGGAAAACGACGCCTTGGTCACGGGTCAAACACGGCCGTGGGAATGCGGCAAATGTTGCCCCTTCAGCCCGAACGACCCGGCGAATGACCGTAGCCCATGGCGCAACCTGTCCCGATGTTTTCGATCGAGAGCTGTGGGAAATTCGGCCCCCCACCCCACCCGAGCCCCGTTAGGGGCGAAAGAAATCACGGCCAAAGGCAAGGGCGTAATAGCATTTTGAGAAAATGTAGCGCAACGGGTGGAAATCTGAGGGCGTGTCACACCTTCATTCTCTGTGGCGTACAGATCGCATCTTCTTTGTTGACGTGAACCTTCGTGCGAGGATCAGACAATTCTGTGATTCTGAATACGCGCTGATCATTAGCGTGCCGGAAGCTTCGCGGCGGCGGCGAATGAAACTCTAATCAATGCTGTTTCTTCTCCTTCGACTTGTCACGAATTGAAAGCCCAAAGAGGCGATCCAGCTTGGCTGGCCATTGGTCTGAGTTACGGGTACAAGACTGCGGCCCACCATCCCGAGGAGCCAGACCGATCCTTTTTTGCCAAGCGGAGTGTGGAAGCCGATGCCGAGTGTTGATTCCCGGAATTTGGGTTCAGCGGCAGTCGCTCTGGTGGCATCCTGATCGTAGAGTTCGAGGTCGACTTCTGTTTTCTTTTTAAACTCGTGACCCACGATAACGCCTCGTATCCATGAGTTTGGGACATTTTTATTGGTGAACCAGTATCCAACCTCCCCGGAGATGCGGACCGGGCCGATTCGGCCGTTGGCTTCCATGGGCATGAGAAATTGGGGACCCGGATCCACAATGTCACGGCGTACGGAGCGCGTCGGGTTGCTCAACAGGAGCTGAGGGTAGATCGACATGGCAAAACTGGACTCGCGCTTACCATTTGCGTCCGGCTCTGCGGTTTTCGGATGGTGCGAGTAAAAGCGGAACTTAACCCCAAACAAAGAGTCTCCGAGGCCAGCGGCAACATGGTCGGAGGGATTCCGCGACTCGTGAAGGCTGAGAGGCACCTCGTACTTGAGCTGAACTCTGTTGCCCAGGCCGTAATTGATGTCAATGTTGGGCGTTTCGTAAAAGCCCTCAGAGGGATTGCGATCGCCAACGAGGACCGTATTTATCTCCCAATTCCTGTTTTCTGGCGTGTCCGGATCATCCGATCGAAAGGGTGGCCCGCCCTGTGCCAAAGCCAGAGGCAAAAAGCGAGTGAGGGCGGCTAAAATCAGGCAGAGAAATGGAGCGATCCGTTTCATGCCGCTACACTTCTCCGGCATTTGGCGAACACAGCGTCGTGGACAAATGAACTCCCGAAGAAAGCAAGGTAGCTCAGCGCGGTTATCACTTATTCTTGGCCTCTTGCTCGGAATCGGCATCGAGAGAGTGGTCGCATTGCTCGGCATGCAGTTTCGCTGCTTCGGCGTCGTGATGAATTGCGTGTTGACTGTGTCCGTGGGCGAGGTAGGCGTGGCGCGCGGCCTTTTCGTGGTCCGCGGCCTCGTCGTGTTTCGCTGCCTCTTGGTAATGGTAGTCCGCGCGCTCATGATGATGAGAAGCGTGATGGTAATGTTCCCAAGTTTTCGACATACAGTTCTCTTTCTTTAGGTTTCGGGCGAGTTTCTGGAATCGATCAAACTTTCCTGAACAGATGCTCAGACACCCCGCAGCAAACTGCGCCACCCGGGGAATTAAAGGCTATTGTTTCCTTCCGACGCCACCCTTGTCCGGTCAAAAGGGAACATAGGATCTCCAAGCCCTGTGAGGGCAAAGAGGATACACATCGCGCGCGCGATTCAACGACAGCGAGATTGGCATTCTAAACAACAAACATGGCTACGCCAGCAGCATGCAGTACGACAGGTCGATCGGAAGCTTGATTGCCCCTACGGGGCAACTCGGCACGCGCGGATTTCCAGGCCAGTGGTCAAGCCAGGCTCGCCCCTGAGCCCCAGCGCCTTGATCCTAATCTCCTTTGCGAAAATGCCTCGGTCCGGCTACCAACTCCCGAATAATCGGCACACTCGGAAGTAATGGTTAACCAGCCGCTTCCTGGGTAGCTGTTCGGCTCCCCCGTCAGTGCGTTCGACTGTCCCGAAACGGGGTTCGGGTCCTCGAACCAGACTTCGTGGCAAGAATGTGGCAAACGGGATATGCCGGAGGGCAATTCTAAACCCTGCGGCGCAACAGGATGGATCTATTCGGCGTCGGGTAGCGGTGTCATTTGGAGCGCAGTCATTCCCGCAAATGACACCGGCACCCGGCGTTG
>PLWR01000319.1 GCA_003165615.1 Acidobacteriota bacterium
CGCCCTTAGTAGCTTGACCATAATATCTGCTCAAAACATCAAGAACAGCTCACAGCTTACAGCTAGCAGTTCACAGTAAGAGGCGTAACTAGTGCCCTTACTGTTGGCTGTCGACTGTCGGCTGTTAACTGCCTTTTGGCAGATTCGCCTTTACTACACTGCCCGGATCCAACCCGGACAGTTTGTAGCCGCCAAATCCAGCCCCACAATTCTCGCTTGGCATTGAGAGTCAGGAACTGAATGCTGACGACTACGACTACTAAGTAGACGCCACACTATTCAATTTTCAAAGATCGTCGAGCACTCAGAGCCAACTCGCGTCTCCCTGAGCCTCTTCCTGCAACCTTGCGACCGTCATTCGACGGAACAGCGAGGATGCTGGGCTTGATCCCCCCCGGTTCAACCGGGCTGAAACCAAGCCCAACAACCTTGCCAAAATCCTCTGCGCACCGTTCTAAAGCGCGAAAAACGACTGCGCGCCTTATCGGCCGCTGAGTTCGACTGCTTTGAGCTTCGGGGTTTGAAACAGGCGGGAGGGTTTCTTACTGGGGACCCACTTGCCTCAAGCCCTTATCCAAAAGCCTTATGCGTATCGACCTCCGAGGAATTTCAACCGAGTCGATGTGGAAACTCAAAACTAGCTCGGTTGAATCCGATAACCAACCGTGCCCCTACTGCTTCGTCCACCTTCGTACTGGCAATCTTGGATATTACAGAAACATTTCTTCAAATGCAAGGATTTTTTTTGCCGCCTATAAATAAATTCCACAGCATTGTCAATCGCCCCTGTTTTCGCGCCGGGGCTCAGTATTCGATGTGGATCCACGCAGCAAAAGGTTCTTGCGAATTACGCCCCTGGGATTAACAATCGAAGGGATGGGATTCGATCTGTATTTCAATAATGGCGGTTAAACTTCGATTCGTCAAGTCGCAGTCCGTTATGGCAGCGATTCCGCAACCATCAAAGGGGCGGTGCGGGAGGTGGGGTATCTCATTGGGTTTTGCGCCTTGTCGGCCGGGTGGGGAGATTCGCATCGGGTTTTAGGGCGGGGAAAAGGGGGAGAGGGCGAGGTGAGGGCAGACCGCCACGGGGAGACCGGGCAGATCCCCGGCAGGAACAAGCGGGGCATGGGGGACGAAGGGGCAAGGTGGGTGGAAGGTGTTCAGGGCGACAGGCTGTGGGGAGCCACCTCCTGATGGAGTTCGGCCGCCATCAGGCGCGCCCAGAAGGCTTGGGTCTTGCCTTGGCGTAGGGCGGGCTTCAGATTCAAGGCGAAGAAAGCATGGAAGAGGTTGTAGGCGAGGAAGGCCACGAGCAGAAAGCACTCGATGGCAATCGGGTCATGCTTGAAGACATGATCGGAGTGCCATTCGTTGGCCAACTCGTTAAAGCCATAATTCTCGATGTCCCAGCGCTGGTGGCCGAAACCCACCACGCGTTGGGTAGAAACTTGCTTGGGAGGCAGCGTCGTCACCCAAATCCAGTCCCGGGTTTGGGGATGCTCGCGATGGTCGGCTTGTCGCCGCACCCCATACGTTTCCAGGGAACGAATCACGCGCACCGACCCGTGCACTTGGGGCCAAGAGCGCAAGTCGGGGAAATCCCACCACCGGCACTGGCGGCCACGATAGCCACCGGGTTGCGGTGCGAGCTGGTCGAACAGACCCGCGGCATCCTGATAGAGATCGCGCCGTTCATCTTTCAGTACGACCAGCGCGTGTTTGCGATGGGCGAGCAGAAAGTTAAAGAAGGGGGCTTGGGCGTAGAGGGCGTCGGCCAGCAGCAGATCAAAGGCGCGGGGAAAGCGGACCAGCACCCGCGCCAACAGACGCAGGGCGGTTTCCACCTCATCTTCTCCGGGACGTTGCGGTTCATGGTCCAGCAGCAGACGAACCGGAGGACGCGCGGGCCGGGTGCCGGGCAACAACATCAGGGTCACTTGCCGGTGATAGTACTGGATGCGGTCACCGCTGTCGGAGTGGAGGGTTCGCTGTAAGCAGCCGGAGCAATGCCGCAGGTAGCTGGCGTGGCTTTCGTGGCCGTCCACCACCGCGACTCCCCAACCCTGAACATCCGGCAAGGCCTTGTTGCGTTTCAGGTGCTGGTAGACTTGCTGGATCGCTTGGCGGAGTTGGTCGGCCTGCAGTCCGGCATGAACTCGTCCCAGGGTGTCGGCACTGGCCAGGGGCTTCTGCAGCCAGTTCTGCCAAAACCGTGCGCCTTGGAGCAGGCTCAAGGCATTAAGGCTGGGCATGCGGGTCCAGAACAGGACCAACCCTGACTTCACAACGGCGACGGTGGGGATGCGCGGTTGCAGCCTTTTATCTCCCAGAGACGCTAGCACCGGGGAGAGATGGAAAACCTTCTCGGCGTAGGTGATCAAGCGGCGGAGAACGGTTACGGTTTCCTTTCCCCCAGCCGTTTCCATTCCAGCTCGGAAACTTCCTCGATCAGCTCCTGCATCTGGCGATAATCCTGCACGGCTTGCCGGACGCGCGCTTGCCAGGCTTGGGGCACACAGATTTGGCGGGGTTTCCCCCCCTGGCTCTGCACCAAGTACAAGGACTTATGCCGCTCCCCTCGGGCGCAACGGCAATTCGCTTTGCCGCACTTGCCGGCGCGTTCCGACAGGGTGCCGCGCAGAAAGTTGTGTTGGGTCGCCAACTGCGCCAAGCGCGAGCGGAAATTACGCTCACGCGCCGAGAGTTTTGCACGACGGAGTGACTTTTCCATCTTGTATATCTTTACTGTACAAGAGAGCCCGTGAATGTCAAGAGGAATATGCAATGCGAATTTGCCCACGGAGAGTCAAAAACCTAAAAGATGCACAAAATCACACAGTTGGGTTCGGTAAAAAACCTCGGTTGCGGAATCGCTGCCGTTATGGTGGACAAAGCGCGCACCGTGATGGTGATCAAGCGCAGCATGAACCCTAGTTTCGCCGGAATCCATAACCCGCTCTACTACCTCGATAAAACCCTGATGCTCTTCGGCGACGCCAAGGGTTTTGTAGGAGCCGGTAGCCATCACGGTCAATGCAGTTTTGACCGTGGCTTCTTCCCTTGATGACGAACCTCGGGTCAATCGTTGCCAGGGGATTGCGCTCCACGGGTGGCCATATCAGTTCACCGCTGGATGCCGAACATGGGAAAAGCCCAACGGACAGAAAAGCACTGTCCGGCTACCCCCCACCGTTGTACCGGCCGGAGCTAGTTCTAATCCTCGTAAATCGTGCTTCGATGCCCCACGGCCACGACCAGCACGACCAACCGCTTCTCTTGTAGTTCACAAATGATGCGGTAATCTTGCACCCGATACCGCCACAAGCCAAACTTGCTGGCACGAAGAGGTTTGACGAAGTCGCGCGCGTCTTTGGCTGTCGCGACGCGTTGATCCATATAATCGAGGATCTCGCGCTGGACTGTCCGGTCGAGTTTCTTGAGGTCTTTCAACGCTCGGGGATCGTACTCAATGGTCCAGGCCAAGTTCTTTCCTCACTTGCCGGCTGGTGAGCGGCGGGCGGCGCTTCTCCAGGCGTGCCTCGGCGAGATAACGATCTTCGAGGTCTTCAAGGTTCCCCTCGATGAGCTCGCGAACGTAGTAGGATTTCGTGCGCCCTGTGCGTTGCGCCAACTCGGAAAGTCGCCTTTCAATGTCAGGGTCGAGCCGGATCGAAAGCATGGAAATCTCCTCGTGTATTACATGTCATATACATCATACACTCACCATAGCCGGAGCGCACGCACGAAAGGCCGGCAGCGAGGGTTGGGGCTACCCTATTTCCAATTGAGATTTCAGCGGGCGGCGCATGCATTGCCTTTCATCTATGCGGCCCAATCCTCATCCACCTTACGGCGCGTCCGGCAGCCGATCCATCATGAGGCCCGTTATCTCAGCGTGATGGTGAATGAATGTAGACATGCAGGGCGGTGTTTGCGCCACCCGCGCACGGCCCTGCAAGGGCGCAATTCAATAGCCGGCGGCAACGCCCCCGGAACACGTGACATTCGATCCCCGACCCTGAAGGGGTCGCTTTGCCCCTCGCCGCGCAACCCATGACTACCGGGCCATCACCTGGGTTCGACCCCTCCAGAGTCGGACTCGATGGGGGGTCGCCAACTCATACCTTTGCTCTGCGCCAACTCGGCAACCAAACGCGTTTTGTAGGGGCTGGGCTTGCCCTGCCCTCCACAACGACATCCGCGAGCGGCGCCCAGGGCAGAGCAAGCCCAGCCCCTACAAAACGTGCAAAGGGCTCGAAAGGAAATGCAGCAAGGCCTCATTGAATTGCTTCGGGTCCTGAAGAAAGGCGAAATGACTGGTGCGCGGCAGAATGAGTTCGCCGGCGCCGGGGATGAGACTCGCCATGTGGTCGGTATCTTCGCGTTTGATTATTTCGTCACGGTCGCCATCGACGATCCAGGTGGGCACGGTGATGCTGCGCAATTGCGCGTCGGAAAAGTGCGGCTCTGCGTCCCACATCTTCTCCAATTGCTCGTGGAACACACTAAACTCCGCGGGCGTCGGCGAGAGCTGGTTATATTCCTCCGCGGTGCGGCTTAGGTAAGTGGCAAATATCGGGCTCCCGGCTGCACTTTTCACCCCGGAAGGATCGGAATTCGCCCCGAAGGCAAACAGTTTTGTCAACCGGTCGGGATGATGGATGGCGATGTCGAGGCCGATGATCGCTCCATCACTCCAGCCCACCATTGCAGCTTTGGGGATGTGCAAAGCATCCATCAGGACAAGCACATCCGTCGCCATCAGGTGATAGGTGATGGGCTCGCCGTTGCGGGTGCTGCGGCCATGACCGCGGCTGTCAACCACGGTCACTTCAAAGTGTGGGGCGAGCGCCGGGATCTGAAGTCCCCAATAGTTCGAATTGGCAAGGCCGCCGTGCAACAGAATCACGGGAGCCCCGTGGCCAAAAACCGCGTACCACATGCGGATGCCATTCACCGGCACCGTGCCGCTGCGCTCCGGTTTGGGCAGGGCGGGAGTGGCGGGCAAGCGCTCCCAGGAGTTCTGCGCAGGCGCGGGCGAAACTCCGGTGAGAGCGATCAGCAGAAGAACAAGAAGGCGGACACTGCGCATTGAGATAGACAGTTTTGACATTGGTTTGGAACACGCAGTGATGGCCGCCCCCCAAGCCCAGGCGACCATAAAGACCAGCAAAAGGATGGTGTGAAGACGGCTCGCGATCGGCGGGCTGGAGATTGGGGGTGGTTCGCTCATATTACCTTGGCCTGGGATGGCAATTCGAAGCCGCCGCCACCAGCCCGGCGCGCAACAATCCTTAGCACTCTACTGCTCCTGACACTGCAACCTCAACGAATTAATTAACATCTAACGTAAAAAGCCGCAGAGTTATTCCGTGCCTGGCTTGCGGATCGTGCGCGGTCATGGCACCATGGACTTCGGGAAGAATCAAAGAGGGCAGCAGACACTATGTTGATGAAAGTTGAGAATCGGCCTGTGGTGGTCAGCACGGGGCAGGAGATTGTTCCCATCAAGCGCGTCTCCCGCGCCAGATTTGCCATCGCCTTTGGCGTGGCAGCGATCTCGGATTTCATATCCATGTGGACAGAGCTTGTCCCACCCATCCAGTGGGCCGTTGACCTGGGAACCGCAGGCCTGCTGTTCCTGATTCTAGGTCGAAGGTGGGCGCTGTTGCCGGGACTGATCGTGGAAGCCATACCGGGAATGGGAGTCTTCCCCGTGTGGGTTCTGGTCGTGATTTCTCTCATTGTTTACGACGAGATCAAAGAGCACAAGAAAACGTAGCGCAACGCACCTTCCGCAGACCGCCCTGCAAGGGCACAATTCAGTAGCCGGGGCAACGCCCCCGGAAATCGTGACATTCGATCTCCGACCCTGAAGGGGTCGCACTACCACCCCTCGCCGCTTAACCTCATGCTGCCGCGTCGTCATCGGGATTCGACCCTTTCTGGGTCGGACCTGATGGGGCACGCTTACCGGGGGCGTTGCCCGGCTATTGAATACCTCCCCTGCGGGGATCAGAGATAGCAAGACCGGCAGCGTCCTGGGAACGCAACCGAGAGGCCCGCGTGTGGTGGTTCTGTCAAAATTTCTTTGGACGAGCCGCGCAAATGAGGGTACTTTGTTGAACGTTTCGCGAAGGATGGGAAGAGGGCCGAATGACTCAAAGGAAAACCAATGAACAGGCGTGAATTCGTACAGGCAACATTGATAGGTGGATCGGCTGCCTCCACACTGCGGGCGGGGTTGGCGCCCGGGAGTGATGCCGGGGGTGCCAAGGCGGTTCCGGCGGTAAAGCTTTTTCCCACGGAGTTGCCCGAATTGCAGTGGCAGGAATTTCACGCCGCCGGATTTGAGCAGCCCGTGGCGGGGACCATCTTCCATCCCTCCAAGCCGCCCTGCAGTGGGGTTCCCCTGAGAGGAATCAGCACCGGGTGCATCGACCTGGACGTGAAGGGCGTGTACGGTTTCAACAGCGCCTTCAATGGCTGGTCGCATTGGCCCCACGGGATCGCGGTGGAAGGCTCACGGATGGCGAGGAAGCCCCCCACGCTTCAGCCGCTTTTGGGACTGGCTTTGGGCGGCGAGACATGGGTGTTGACCACCGGTGAGGTTTTGAAGGGCGGCGACATCGCCTACTGCCGCGACCCTAATTTCAAATTGACTCGCTTTAATCCCAACGTCAAAACTCTTCCGCTTCAGGGAGTGAAGGCAGCTAAAGAAATTCATTATTGGGGACACTATCCCGTCGCCGACCTGGAGTTCGAAACGGATGCGCCGGTCAGCGTGGGATTGCGAGCGTGGTCGCCCTTCATCCCCGGTGACACCGCCGCGTCGAACATCCCCGCCACTGTTTTCGAGGTCCACCTGTGCAACGCCTCCGAGGCCGCGCAGAAGGGAACACTGGCCTTCAACTTTCCCGGCCCCGATGCGCAGGAAGCCTTGAGCACGGAGTTCACGCGCCAGGAAATTAATGAGGACTTTCGCGGCGTGTTTGTGGCTTCGCAAGGTGGAGTGAATTATCTCCTGGGGGTGATGGGAGCAGAGGACTTGCGGTTGGGTTCAGGCCTGAACGGCAGCGCCACGGCGTGGTCAAAGATCGCGACCGAACTGCCTCAACCCAGCCTGCGGGAGTGGGGCGGCCTGCGAGTCTACACGGACTCAAGCAGTTCGGCCGCAGTGGATTTCTCGCTCGCGCCCGGCCAGAGCACGGTGGTTCGATTTCTGCTGGCTTGGTTTGCGCCCGTGTGGCAGGGAGCTTACAAGCCCGCCGTCGATGGCGGCAAACACTATCCGGATCAAAAGTGGCTGGCTCCCGCCTGGATGGGCGACACGATTTACTACACGCAGATGTACGCGGCGCGATACGGCAGCGCGCTTGACGTGGCCCGGCGCATGGCGGTGGAACACCAGTCGCTGCTGCAACGCGTGCTGGCATGGCAGAGCGCCGTCTACTCGCACGCGAGCCTGCCGGTGTGGTTGCGCGACAGCCTGGTGAACAACTTGTGCCTCATTACGGAAGTGAGCTGCTGGGCGCAGGCCAAGCCGCCGCTGGGCGACTATGCGTTTCCCGAGGGAGCTTTCGCCCTGATTGAGAGCCCGCGCGGCAGCCCGGACGTGGGAAATATTCCCTGTGACTGGTTGGGGAATCTTCCTTATGTGTACTTCTTCCCGGACCTAACGAAATCAAATCTGAAACTCTATAAGCACTTCCAGCGCGAAGACGGCGCCGCGCCCTTCCTGCTGGGCACCCTGGGCACGCTGCCGGACTTCGTTACGCCCGCTTATGACTGGCAGATTTCACTTAATTCCACCGCCTACGTGGACTTGGTTGACCGCCTCTGGCAGCGAACCGGCGATGACGGCGTGCTGCGGGAGTTCTATGAATCCGTGAAGAAGAGCAACACCCTGACCATGAATCTGCGCCAAGGGCCGGGCGGCGTAATCAGCATGCCCGAGGGCAACAAAGGGATGGAATGGTTTGAGTCCGGCGAGTGGTTCGGAATGTGCACGCACCTGGGAGGGATGCACCTGGCACAATTGCGCATTATGCAGCGCATGGCCCGGCATGTGGGCGATGAAGCGTACGTCAAGCAGTGCCAGGCGTGGCTCGACGACGGCACGCGCGCCATGGAAGAGGAACTGTGGGCGGGCAGCTACTATCTGAACTTTTATGAGAAGGAATCCGGAAAGAAATCCGATGATGTTATGGGCTACCAATTGGACGGTGAGTGGACAGCGAAATTCCACGGATTACCGGGCGTCTTCCGGACCGACCGCGTGAAAACCACCCTGGAGACCGTCAAGCGCTGCAACATTCACATCACTCCGGAAATTGGCGCCGCCACCTTTGCCCACCCCGACGGGACGCCATTGGTAACGGGATCCAAGATAGCCGCCTACGGGGTTTTTACGATGGTCCCGGCTGAAGTGTTGCTTCTGGCCATGAACTATATTCTGAGCGGCCAAAAGGAGTATGGGCTCGACCTGGCGCGCCGGCACTGGGAAAATCTGGTATGCCGCCAGCGACACGCGTTTGACATGCCCAACATGGTGCGCGGCGACACGGGAGAAAGGACCATCGGGACGGATTATTATCAGGCCATGATGCTTTGGGCCCTGCCGGTGGTGTTGGACGGCGCCGACATGACCAACGCGTGCGCGTCCGGGAGCCTTGTCGACCGGGTGATTAAGGCGGGCAACAGCGTGTAGAGTTGAGCCTGGGGACAGCCCGGTGGCGATGTTGGGACTACCATATTTCCAGATGAAATTTCCGGTAGGCGTTGATCATTTCAAAATCGCCGCGGTTGGAGGTAATCAGCCGGGCACCGTGAGACCGCGCGGTGAGCGCGATAAGTACGTCGAAATGCAGGTCCCGCAGCTTGGCTGGCGTGAACCCCCTATCAGCGTACATTTGCCCCAGCAACCGGCCAGACTCCGCCCAATTGTTTTCCGTGGGAGTCAGGATACAATGGTTCTTCTCCAGCGACCGCAGAAACTCGCGCTCCGCCGGTTCCGTTGCGCCGCGCCACAACTCAGCTAACACCACGGAAGACAACCGGACGAGACCGGTCAGGGTGTCAATTCGCGATTGATGGCTTCCATTGCGAAGATGATCGATAAAGATCGAAGTGTCGAAGATAGCGAGGTTACTCACCGTGACCTGCGAAAGAGAGCTTCCCCGCATGCCTCCGCATCAAATCTTTGAATCGCTTCAGCGCCACGATCTCTCGGAGTGCAACGTGCACCGCCTCGGTTCGCGATTTCACACCGAGAACCTTTACTGCTTCGTCCGCCAGATTCGTGTCCAGCCTAATCGAAGTGAGTGTCACTGACATATGCCCATCCTCCATCTTTGTATATATAGTATCACAGGGATGTATGTACACGTCAAGCTGTTTGTGCGCCCGTAAGCTCGGCCCATGAAAATGCGTTTACAATAAATGAGTGAACGCAAAATCCCTCAATGCACGGCTGCCGCAGAATCGGCAAACCAGGTCCGCGCGCATCGACGCGCCCAAGCTCTTTCTAGTATCTGTCATGATTGTGGTGCTGCTTGCAGGCACGGTTGCTGCCACCGGCACGCCCCAAAACCCCAGTACTGCTGACCGTAAAGATCTGGTCACGGCCGTCAAGAGTTTGGAAAAGAAATTGGGCTTCCGCCGGACCAGGAACTTCCACAAAGAGTCCGCAGAATCCGCCGTCGCTTATCGCTGCTACTACACAGGCAAACTCGAACTGCCCGATTCCTACGCCGGTCTGAAATTAGTGGGGGGAACAGAGGCAGGCTGTACGGTCGACACGCAAAAATATGACGTCTTCTTCTACCCCATGGACGCCGCCGCCAGCGGTAAGACTCCCCTCTCTTCCACCTTGGCGCACGAGTCGATAGAGCGTTTTCTGGTGGTCATTCCGCACGAGGATTTTCATGCGAACAAAGAGTTACGCAAACTGCCGGAAACCTGGGGAGAAGCGTCTGCAACCTTGATCGGATTTCTTGCCGCCGGGGAAGTGGCGCGCCAGCAGTTTGGGGAGAAATCAGAGGTCTTTCAAAACCTTCAGCGCGAGCCTGAACTCTTCGCCCGCAAAGCTGAAATCGTGAATCGGTATCACGCCCAGTTAAGCCGGTTGTACGCTGCCGCGCGCGCCGGTCAGGTTTCCGAGAGTGACGCGCTCAAGCAAAAGCAGCAGGCTTTCGAGGAACTTCATCAGGCGTGCACGGCCATCAGTCCCATGCCGAAATCCTTCAACCGGTGCCCGGCCGCCAAAAACAACGCCGGACTGGCATTCGAAGAGACCTACACCAAGTATTACCCCATGATGTATCAGCTTTATCTGGCGGAAGGGCGGGAACTGAAACCAACGATTGACGCCTTGCAACACGCCCTGAACGCCAAGAGCGACGAGGAAGTTTTGCAGAATCTGCGAAGAGCAGTGACGAGTGACAAGTGATGAGCGACAAGCAGGATTTTCGGGCTGCCGCAACCCCTGTTGCGCTAACGCGGTCATAAGGATTGTGGAGCACCCGGAATAATCCGAATCTCGGGCGGGGCATAGGCGGCAACGTCTATGAGATGGTTGAGACAGGACACCTTGTAGTGCTGGATCGGCTTAGGGTGTCCGCCAGTGTCCCGCGCAAGGTGGTCGAGAAAGTGAGACTTGCTATACAAGCGCAACAGCTTTCCCGAAAACACTTCGTCATCGTCCCTAACAATTGACCCTACCATCTCTTCGGTGACCAGGTACGCAGCATAGTGCTTCCAATACAAATCGAAGGTCTTACAACCCTCGGTAGACTCGATCGGCCACGAATCTTTCAATATCTCAGTCAACTCCGGCAAGTCCGGAAGGTCTGACCGAACCTGACCCGATCGGTTGGCAACGGCTTCCTGTACCACAATTCGCAACGAATTATCCCGCGGCTCCGAGAGCTTATGAAGGTACAGGCATTTAACCGCGTTCAGTTCTTCAAATGCTGGGTCTTCGCTCATAGAAAGAGTATATCGCGTCGGCGCAAGGGTTGAGAACAGCCCAAGCCAAGGCTAAGACCCTCGGGCTGGCAAAGTCACTCTGCAATCAAGCTAGTACATCGTTCGATTAATGATTGATATTATTCCTCCGC